>JAUXDP010000176.1 GCA_030618325.1 Methylococcaceae bacterium
ATGATAAGCCAAGGTATTTGCTGTTCTATTGGTATGCAACATAATATGTCCCCCTTTTTTAAGCAGGCTTTAGTTAACGACTGAACGAGTGGGGTTGCTAATCGTTTGCTTTGCAAAGGCAAACACTCTAGCTATAGTGAATATAAAAGCCGTTAAACTGCTATATAAGGGTATTAGGTTTTTTCTGATTCATTATTTTCACCTTTTGACAATTTCGATAAATCATTTAATCGTAATTCCCTGGCTAGAGCCAAAAGGTTCAAATGAAATTGGTTAATTGTGAAAAATATTTTGAATTGTTGATTAAGCTTTTTAGTAGGAGGGCTTTAGCCGCGATTTTAAATCAAATCAAATCACAGCTACAGCCCCCTCCTACTAAAAATACGAGTGAATACTTGACTATTCCAGATTATTTTTATCAAGATTGACAAGCACACGAGATGCATCAATTGAGCGATATTGATTTGAAATCATCGAATCTTCTATTAATAACCGCTTGATGGTTTCTGGTTTCAATGCTGGGTCATATCCCAGCAACAACGCGACAGTACCGCTGATATGTGCCGCTGCCATTGAAGTACCTGACATAATGTCATATTTTCCATGAGGCGTTGTGGCGACAATTTCTATACCCGGTGCAGCAACCACAGCGGGTAGTTTGGATAACCATTCGGGTAAAATAACAGCACCTTTGGGATCAGAACTGACGGCAGGAATCACGTAATTTAAAGTTGCAGGAAAACCAGGTTTAGATGACTTGTCCAGGCTAGCTGTCACAATGCTAATCCCTCGCTGATTAGCAGTATCCAGCAAACTTTCCAATAATTTATCATAAGGACCCGCCAGACTAAGGTTGATGATTTTTACACCTTTATTGATTGCTGCATCAATCGCTTTGGCTAATGTCCAGCTACTGCATTTTGCCCCACTGCCCGTTTGTTGGCTGTACCAGCAACTTTTCATTATTAAAAGTTCAGACTTTGGTGCAATGCCGACAATGCCAATCCCATTATCAGATTGCGCACCAATGATCCCTGAAATGGCAGTACCATGCTGGTCGGTTGAAAAACTTAACTCACCGCCTTCTACAAAATTTGAAAGGGTGATTATTTGACCTTGTAAATCAGGATGTTTTATATCCGCACCGGTATCAATCACGGCAATTTTTACCCCTAATCCTGTTGACAAACGGTGTGCTGTGGCAACATGCATTAATTTTGGAGCATAACTCAGTTCAGTATAGACTTTATCTGCATCTGCCTGTAGACCGTCGAAAACGAGGTTTTCTTGTGCCCAACTTATACGACTATCCAAGCGTAATCTTTGCAACAGTACTGGTATAGCGTATTTTTCAGGTGTTTTAAAAACCAGGCAATTGACAGCGATGGAGGTTAATGGAAATTCGCCGGATAATTCAAGATCATAGTCTTGAGCGATTAATTTTGCGAGTTGTTTCCACTGCGGTTTTGTCGCATTTGGTAAGGTGACAAGGATTTGTCTTTCAACAAACTGTTTGGGTAAATCGACAGCAGGAGGTGAGAAAGAATAAGGACTCGTAGCGCAGCCAGTTAAGCCCAGCAAGAAAAAGATTGTAATAAATAATTGCTTATTCATGGTGTTACCTCTAATGGTTGTGCAAGGTGGTTACCTTGATATTGAAGGAATACTTCTAGGATTCTATCGTTTCCACGTTCTACGTGGGAATGCCGTTTGTGAGAACTATCTCAAGCAGATGTTCATTAAAATTCTGCGGGATCAAACCCTTTACAACTCAAATGACCGGCTAGCAATTTGCGCGCATGAAACATGCGTGTTTTGACCGTATTTTCAGGGCAACCCATGACCTCGGCAATTTCCTGATAGGAACAATCATTTTTAAAGCTAAGTTCCATTACGCAACGATGATCTTCTGATAATTGAGATAAAGCCCACGTCAATGCTTCACCCAATTGCCAGCCCATAACCTGTTTTTCTGGATTCGATGGTGCATTGACAGGTTCAAAATCATTTAACTCGCTTTCATCGTCGCCTAAAAATTCATTGGCAGTTTCAACAAGCTGCATTTCTTTACGCCTGCCTGCACGTTCCAAAAATCTTAAGCCTTTGTTATGAGCAATACCAAACAGCCAGGTTGAAATCTTGCCGCGGTCTGGGTCAAAGCGTTCTGCCGATTGCCACACTGCAAGCATGACATCATTAACAGCCTCATCAACCCAATCGTGCCGTTTCAACATTTTGTTTAAATAAGCGCCGATTCGTTCCGCATAAAGATAATAAAAGTCTTCGAAAGCTTTGCGATCTTTAGCTGTAATTTTTAACATGAGTGCTTTTCCACGAGCATCTTCTGTCGATTTTGTTGCTGTGGACATTTGTTTTGGAATCAAAACGCTGATTCCCATCAGTGTGAAAATAGCTGACATAATGAGCACCTTAAAGTTAATTACAAGATTGAATACGACACAATTCTTAGCACTATGCGGTTAACAGTGATTTTGCCATTTCTTCAACATGCTGAAGATCCGTTCCACAACAACCCCCGATCACAGTAAGCTGTGGCAGGTGTTGTTGTAAATCCAGATAAAGCTGGCCTAGTTCTTGTGGATTACCCCTATCTAATTCAATGGCATCATCTAGTTCAGCATGACTTTTACAGGACGCATTGGCACGAACACCACGGATACGATCCAGAGAAGGATGGTTGTTACGCAAAGTCTCGATAAAATGGCTTGGATGAGCGCAATTAATCATAAAATAAGCCGGACCCTCTCCAGTAGCAGCATCAACTTCTTTAATTGCATCACCCAGTCCCTGCCCACTAGGTAGCCGGCCGTCTGTTTCTAAAGTAAAGGAAATAACAACGGGGATATTTTCCGCCTGTGCTGCCCGGGTAATTCCTATCGCTTCACCAGTACTGTTGATAGTCATAGCCGTTACCAGGTCAGTATTTTCTTCACGAAAAATTCTGATTTGCTCGGCATGATAATGTTGTGCTGAGGTAGCCGTTAAAGCGGTTGAAGCATCATAGGCATCACCTTTAGGGCCTATGCATCCACTGATGACAATAGGTATTTCACTGGTTTCATATTGTGCGCGCAAATCATGTAACATCCTTATCGCTTTACGGTTTAACTGCTCAAGTTTTTGTAAGCTATAGCCTAACGGTTCAGCCCAGTCATAACTACCTCGCCATGTGACACTTTCCAAGATAAAGCCACGTTCAAAACGCTGCGCCATCTGCAAGTAGGTTTGATAATAATCTTTTGCTATTTGCACGCCTTCTGCATTATCCATCAGAGTAATTGCTGCAAATTCGGGTAATTCAATACCCTGAAGAAAAATGAGAGTAGTTTCCATACCACCATCTGTTAAAAATATTCTGTCCCCTAATTGGGGGAGTTTTTCTCTGTATTTTGTCATCTTATTCACCTATTTTTTGATTGTAATTACGCGTGGTATAGAGACAACATCCGTGTCATCGCACATTGCTAGTGTTACCTATAAACTTTTAGTTTTACCCGTAATTTAACGCCCATTAGAGTTCCTTGGTCGGTTTCAAACTGATTGAATCCTTCAAGTGATTGCACTTGCTCTCCGCGGGCACGTTTAAAGCGTCCTGTTCCACCGGTAATAGCACGTTTAACAGGCTCGCCTACATCCACTAATTCAATCCCGTCAGTGGTAATGGTTTTTGCACCCATTTTTTTGCCGAAGTTGAATAGTTGATGCGTTATGACGACAGGCCCTGTTTCGGTATGCGCACCATCACCAATATGCCAGCCACGACAAAACCAGGTGCCAATCACCAAATCAGGAAATTGCGGATTACCTTCAGCATCAACGCCATCCCCCATATCCAGTGTTCCTTTCGGGTAGATAAATCCTTGGGTAATAAATTCACCTCCATAAGCAGGTAATCCATCTTTAAAAACGGGGGTTTCATCAAATGAAAATTTTCTGGGGTTTTCGACTATATCCACTTCAATGACTCTTTTTCCAAAACCAAAATAATTTTGTATATTTGATTTATTACGGTCAGCATGGGCTAGTGGCATCATTAAATACATCAGCAACATAAGTGCTGTTAAGAATATTAATCTTATAGACTGTAGTTGATGGTGAGAATCGTTTTTATTTAAACTCAATGTAGTGTTCATCTCTTTTCTCCTGTTAGAATAATAGTAAGCGTTCAGTCCCCCTCTTTGAAAAAGAGGGGCTAGGGGAGATTTTACAAACAAGTGCTTTTAAAAATCCCCCTCAATCCCCCTTTTTCAAAGGGGGAGGTGAACGCTTACAAATAATATGAATTTAGCTAACCAGTACTGAAATGAAAGCTACCTTCAGTCATTGATTTAGTTAAATTCAACTACAGAATAATTAACAGCTGTGAGCGCACTGTGTGAAACATCGTCAAAAAAGCGTCAAAATGTTTTTTAATAGAAAATACTTATTGAAAATTTGATCAACTATGACTTCATATAAATTAATTCTATTCGGCGGTTTTAATTTAACCTCTTCTGGTCAGGGGGCTGTGAGCATCAGTGCAAAAAAAGCCAAAGCTTTACTGGCTTATCTGACATTACAGCCGAACAAAACGCATCAACGTGAAACGCTTGCAGAATTATTATGGGCAGACTGCAATAGCTCTCAGGCTAGGCAAAGCTTACGCCAAACACTGAGCGCTTTACGTAAAGCGCTTGATTGTGGCGAATTAATCATTGACGGAGACCAACGAACAATCTTTTTGAAAAAAGACCAGGTTGAGGTTGATGTGCTCGACTTTGATCGTCTATGCGAACAGGATGACCCAACATCTTTACAGAATGTACTTGAGCTTTATCAAGGAGAATTACTGGAAGGTCTTTATACCCAGTCACAGGGTTTTGATGACTGGCTGGAAATAGAACGTAGTCAGCGACGAGAGAAGGCATTGCAGGTTATGGATGTATTACTGCAACAGGCTCAAACTAATAATCAGCAGGAACAGGTGATTCGTCTCGGAATCAAGATGACCTCGCTGGATCCGCTAAGAGAGTCTGTTCATCGCATTTTGATGGATGCCTACAATAAACAGGGAAGACGCAATGCAGCACTAAAACAATACCGTTTGTGCCAACAATTATTACGAGATGAGCTTGCTATTGCACCTGAACAAGAAACTCAGGCACTTTATCAAGTCATCTTTAGACAACAAAGACCACCCTCAGAGCCGTTGATAACCACACCAGCGACAGAGAAAAAGATGATTATAGAAAAAGAGGGCAACGGTAGACCTTTAGAAAATAGCAATCAGTTACGACAAGTTACATTATTATCAATACACATTAATAGCTCCACTTCAGCAGATGCAGATGATCCGGAATCACTTTACCACCAACGGCAACAAATCTGCGAGGAGATAAAAGAATTTATCCAGGATTTTCAAGTTACAGTTTTTGAAATGCAAAATAACAGCTTGATGATAGTATTCGGATTGCCGACGGCGCATTCATATGATACTGAAGAAGCCATTCGCGCAGCTTTTGTACTTCGTAACAAAACGGAGTCTGCAAAACAGAGAGCATCAAAATGCACCGTCCAAATCGGTATCGATAGCGGGCAAGTTTACATTCCTGACATTCGACAGCTACAAACGTTATCTGGTGCGATCGTAAAACAGGCTATTTCACTGGCTGACCGTGCACAGCCCGGACAAATTATAATTTCTAACCGCGCCTTTACTACCATTACCCGATTAGTAACGGCTGAAGAACTTGCTGTTAAAAACCAATCGACAATCTGGCGCTTGCTGGAAATGGTTGATAACAAGCAACAGCGCGTTACTCAGCTGGTCGGAAGAAAGTTTGAATTACAACAATTTCTGACAACAGCCAAAAATTGCAAAGAGACTGAGTATGGCCAACTCATTCTGGTACGCGGTGAAGCAGGTATTGGCAAAACACGCTTACTCAAAGAATGGCTAACATTAGCCAATGATTTAGGTTTTAACGGTCATTCTATCGCCATTTTCGATTTTGGCACGGCTATTGGGCAAACCCCAGTTCAAACACTGGTGCGCAGTTTATTGCAGTTGCAGCCTGATACTGAGCTAACGCAAATCAAAACCTGCGTGGCAAAAATTGTTGCTGAAAATTTATTAATAGACGAGCAAGTCAATTTTCTGTTCGATCTATTAAATGCACCTGATCTACTGCTTGAACCAGAAATTTATCAGGCGATGGATAATGATGCGCGGCAATCAGGAAAACAGGAGGTAATCATTGCGCTAGTGCAACGCTTATCAGAACCTCAACCGCTGTTAATTATTATGGAAGATATTCACTGGGCAGAACCGGCACTACTAAAACAATTAGGTCAATTGGCGGCTAGCATTAAAGATTATCCCGTTATTTTTGTTTTTAGCACGCGTTTTGAAGGTGAACCATTAGATCCAGTATGGCGCAGTCAAATCCAAAGTACGCCTTTATTAACGATGGACCTTTCGCCTTTGCACCAAAAAGAAGCCGAACAATTAGTCAAACAAACCCTGGATTTGGTTGCTGACAAAACAGCAGAACTGATTCAACGTTCTGGCTGTAATCCCTTATTTTTGGAACAACTGCTGTTTTGTGTGGAACAGGCAGTGGATGTTATTCCTGATTCGGTGCAGA
Organism: Methylococcaceae bacterium; assembly: GCA_030618325.1. GTDB lineage: Bacteria > Pseudomonadota > Gammaproteobacteria > Methylococcales > Methylomonadaceae > JALSJK01. The sequence goes on from JAUXDP010000176.1 coordinate 6,648, forward strand.
GCATTATTGCCGCCAAATTGGATACGCTAGATTCATTCGATAAACGCGCGGTGTTTGCCGCC
>JAUXDP010000029.1 GCA_030618325.1 Methylococcaceae bacterium
CACCTGAACCAGCAAAATCATAAAAGCCTAGACTATCCAAAAAGCCACCACCCCATTTCCAATAACCTTGAATTGGATAAATAAATCCAGTCATGACTACAGCAAAAATCAGGAATGACCATAACTTCATGCGTTCTGCCACAGCACCGGAAACAATTGACATCGCTGTTGCTACAAAAACCACTTGAAAGAAAAAGTCAGCCATATTTGAGTAAACTGTATCGCCATTACTTTTAATAACTTCAGCAGCGGTATTATCGCCACCCAACAAAAAACTGATTCCCGGCCAAACGCTATTTACAGCAGCATCCCCTGGATACATGACGTTATACCCAAACAACATATACATGACGCAAGCAATGGCAAACAAAGTAACATTTTTGGTTAGAATTTCTGTAGTATTTTTAGATCGAACCAAACCTGCTTCTAACATAGCGAAACCTGCCGCCATCCACATGACTAATGCGCCACTCATTAATAGATAAAATGTATCTAAGGCGTAACTTAATTCAATTACTTTATCCACTTTTAAACCCTCGTTATTATTAAAATTATAAAGCTTCTTCGCCGGTTTCACCGGTACGAATCCGGATTACCTGCTCAAGATTGCAAACAAATATTTTACCATCGCCAATCTTTTCAGTATTAGCAGCTTTAGTAATAGCTTCAACCGCTTGATCAACTAAATCATCTGAAATAGCAATCTCAACTTTTGACTTTGGCAAAAAATCAACCACGTACTCGGCTCCGCGATATAGCTCAGTGTGACCTTTTTGACGACCAAACCCTTTTACTTCAGTAACAGTCACACCGGACACGCCTATTTCAGATAATGCCTCACGAACATCATCCAATTTAAATGGTTTAACAATTGCAGTTATTAGTTTCATTAAGTTACCTCCCAAAAATAAGTACATACGACAACATAGTGAAATAAAGCATGTTCTGTGCCAATAGATCTAAAATAAAGCATTCCCTCTCTATATGGATACAACATAGCTTTAACCGCTACTTAGCACCCTCAAACCAGCTCTATTCTATTTATTCGATAATAATTTTCATGGCCTAATGTGCCATTTTGGTGCGCTCAAAAAATCCAAACGCACCAAAATAGACCAAAGTAAAAACCACTGACTCACCCCTGTAGTTGAGGATAAACAACAAGCATCAAGGATTTTCGCCAAAAAACAACAAAAAAGAAAAAGAGATCCTTTCTTTATGCCCCACTTTGGGGCAATTTACAACTTAAGAACACCCACCCAAAACAAAAATAAACATTATATTTCATTGTCTTGCGTTTATTTTTTGTGATATTATCCACGTGAATTTTTAAGACTGGAATCATTATGATAAAAATAAAACCACTTGTTGTAATTGGACTAATTACAACATCTTTCGTAACAATTGCGGAAGAACAAGATAAATCATTTTATGGCTGGACCCCTTCTGCATCGATCACCCTTGCCAATGACTATATCTGGCGGGGCATTTCTCAAACATCTAACGGAGCATCTATTCAAGGGTCTTTTGATATGGCTCATGAAAGCGGCATCTATTTTGGTGCCTGGGCCTCCAATGTTGAATTTGGTGATACCAATAACAGCATGGAGCTGGATCTATATGCTGGATTCTCTAATGAAGTCAGCCTGGGTGGTATTCCATTTACCTATGATATCGGGTTTTTGCACTACGAATATCCGGAAGAAACCGGCTTTAACTTTAATGAAGTCTACTTCGGCTTAGGGGTTTCACCTTTTGAAAACTTTAACTTCAGCACTTATTATTACCAGGATATAGGTGTAGAAAATAAATTCGCAACTGGCTATTTAGACCTAAGTGCGGACTACACGTTACCGGATGCTTTATGGAATCTACAAATTCTTGCTCATGCTGGCCATTATTGGCGGAGAGCAGGCGCCAATGATTACTGGGACTGGAAAGTCGGTGTAGCTAAGCAGTTATATGGCTTTGGTTTTGAAGTTGCTTATGTGGATACTAGTGGTGCTGGTGCCGGCGATCTGGATGACTCCAGAATTTACTTTGGTATCACCAGAAGCTTTGGTGATGACGCCCCTTCTGATAGCTTGCCCAAAGGTTTTGATGCGAGCGCTAGCTTTGCTTTGACAACCGATTATGTCTGGCGTGGTATTTCTCAAACCAATAATGCTGCGGCTATCCAGGGTTCATTTGATATTTCTCATGAAAGTGGCGCATACTTTGGCGTTTGGGGATCCAATGTGGACTTTGGAGATGGTGGCGACCCGATCAACCCAAACAACAACAGCATAGAGCTTGACATCTATCTGGGTTTCTCTCGTGACATTGACCTGGGTGGCACAACTTTAACTTATGATATCGGTTGGCTACATTATCAATACCCACTGGAAACTGACAACTTAAACTTTAACGAAATTTATTTTGGCCTGTCAGCATCACCGGTCGAAAACTTAAACGTAAGCGGCTACTGGTATCATGATGTCAGCCTGGAGAATCGTCTTGGTATCGGCTACATGGACTTGGCAGCTGATTACACTTTACCTGACTGGGCCTGGAACACTACTGTAGTGAGCCATGTCGGTTATTATCCTAAGCACAGTGATGGTGGTAAAGAATACTGGGACTGGAAAGTTGGCGTTGCAAAAGATATTGCTGGCTTTAATATCGAAGTAGCCTACACCGACACTAGCGGTGCCGATGCGGCAGATGGTACCGATGATGCGAGAGCGGTTGCCACACTCTCTACTTCCTTTTAATCTTATTTTAGATTGACAGCAGAAAACGGAGGACACTATCCTCCGTTTTTTTTTATTCTTAAAAATGTTATGGTAAGCCAGTCAGAATGACTTAATAACAACCATACAACTAGCCTGGAGACCCTTAAATGTCAGTAGAAAAAGCTTTAAATATGATTAAGGAAAATGACGTAAAATTCGTCGATTTCCGCTTTTGTGATACCCGCGGCAAAGAACAACATGTTACTTTTCCCGCACACACCATCGACGAAGACACCTTTGAAGATGGAAATATGTTTGATGGCTCGTCAGTAGCCGGTTGGAAAGGTATCAACGAATCTGACATGATTCTAATGCCAGATCCTTCAACAGCTGTAATTGACCCCTTTTATGATGACAGTACCTTAATCCTTCGTTGTGACATCATCGAACCCAACGACATGCAAGGCTATGAGCGCGATCCAAGATCAATCGCAAAACGCGCTGAGACCTATATGGCATCAACAGGCATAGCAGATACCGCATACTTTGGCCCAGAAAACGAATTTTTCATATTTGATGACGTTCGCTGGAATTCAGATATGGGCAGTTGCTCCTATAAAATTGATTCTGAAGAAGCTGGCTGGAACTCTGAAAAAGTCTACGAAGATGGCAACATGGGACATCGCCCAGGTGTAAAAGGTGGCTATTTCCCTGTTCCTCCCGTAGATTCGTTACAAGACATGCGTTCTGCCATGTGCTTGACATTGGAAGAAATGGGCCAATCCATGGAAGTTCATCACCATGAGGTTGCGACAGCAGGCCAATGTGAGCTCGGCTCTTTATTCAATACCTTGGTTAATAAAGCAGACGAGGTTTTGGAACTGAAATATGTCGTTTCCAATATTGCACACGTTTACGGTAAAACAGCGACTTTTATGCCTAAACCATTAGTCGGTGATAACGGCAACGGTATGCACGTCCACCAATCGCTTGCAAAAGATGGAGTTAACCTGTTTTCTGGTGACCTATATGGCGGTTTATCAGAAATGGCTTTATTCTACATCGGTGGTATCATCAAACATGCAAAAGCCCTGAACGCCTTTGCTAACGCTTCCACTAACAGCTACAAACGATTGGTTCCAGGCTTTGAAGCACCCGTTATGCTCGCTTACTCAGCACGTAACCGCTCCGCTTCAATCCGCATTCCTTTTGTTAAAAACCCAAAAGGCCGTCGTATCGAAGTTCGTTTTGGTGATTCAACAGCAAACCCTTATCTTTGCTTTGCAGCTATGTTAATGGCTGGCCTTGATGGTATCGAAAACAAAATCCACCCTGGTGAAGCGATGGACAAAGACTTGTATGACTTGCCACCAGAAGAGGAAAAAATGATCCCACAAGTTGCCTTCTCATTTGATGATGCATTAACGGCACTAGATGAAGATCGTGAATTCCTGAAAAAAGGTGGTGTTTTCACTGATGATGCAATAGATGGTTATATTGACTTGAAAATGGAAGAAGTTACTCGTCTCCGTATGAGCACTCATCCCGTTGAGTTTGATATGTATTACTCTTTGTAAGAGCTACTTTTCACATTTAACCAGCGTACCATATAAAAAAAGCCCCTTAAATTTGAGGGGCTTTTTTGTTGTCTCTAACTCCTAGTTTAAAACCACGCACTTTCTGTGCGAGGCTGTACTACTAACTTCCCACAGGTTTTTTCTGGCTAATTGAAAGCCCATCAATCCGGCCATTACCAGCAAAAAAGTGCCTGGTGTCGGAACCGTAGCAGGTGGATCGACAATAATCGAATCATTCGCACAATTCATAGTCCAATGTATATTGAATTTTTCACCATTCCAACCACCTTTGCGCAATATATCCAAATCTACACTCATTTCATAAAAATAGTGACGATCATCTCCCCACTGACCATATCCAATATGTGGTTCGTTATCTTCGTTAACTAAGCTAATAGCAAGAGTAGCTGTCCCCAAAGGATCACCGGCCAATATTGATGTCGGGTGCTCAGTTTTTTTATAGCCCGAAACTTCACCGTCTTCCCATATCCCAAAACCCCACTTACCAACTTCGTACACTCCACCGGAAACCCCAAAGCCACCCCAGGAAGGCTTAACATTAATTCCCAACTCGTAACTACCATCTGCTCCAAAATCTATAGCGAAATCTCCAGCACCATAACTGCCATTACCATCTAGTGCTTCTGGGTTATGCCCAGTAGCTAAAGCTATAAATAGAGTGTCTTGATTCTTATAGGCATAAATTGCTTCAGCATCGTAGCTCTGCCCTCCATATCCCGGCTCTAGATATCCTGCATTCTGATCTTCTATAGTAGAAAAAATTCCGGAATCAGGTGTTGAATTCCAGTCATTTGCATCACCATTTTGGCTAACACCCCAATCACTCAAGTTGCCGTCTACAACAATAGTCGGCGCTGCATATACATTGATATTTAGGGTTCCTAATAAAACCCCCGATACAAGTATGTTTCGAATTTTCATAATTTACCCTGATATTGAATTAAAGAATTATTTAATATCAAGTTTACAGAAGTATTTTTGAAGATAAATTGTACGAAAGTACAGTTTTTTGGGATATTAGGTCAGGAAGCTGGGATCGGTATCCCGAACAGCTATCAGGAAAAAGAGCCATATCTAACCAGCCAAATTACCCTTGCCTGGTTGTGAATCACTGGCTCTACATGGAGAAATAGAGCCACCTTAAATTCCACTAGAAATTACCACATTCGACTTTTCCTGGCAAAAAGAAGCTATCTACAAATTATTAAACACAAACGTTGAGTTCCTTACGAAATTATTAAACACTACCGGCTAGTTTTTAAAGCAAGCAATAAAACTATATCGCAAAATCCTCTTTCCTGTGCCCGGCTTGTAAAAGTGCCTGCATCCATTTTGGCGCGACCCCCCGACCCGTCCATGCTTTTGTGGGGTCTTCAGGATGGCGGTATTTAATGGGGACTTTGATGCCTTTCCGAGATGATTTTTTCCCCTCTAGAATTTCAACACTAACATCAATAGATGCGGCTAATTCTTTAATTTTTGCAATCACTTCTTTACGTTTGCTCTGCTGTTTCGTCTTTAAAACTTTAGCAGCACCATCAATAACGGCTTGTAATTCTTTTTCAGAAAGTTCTTGGTAATTGTTCATGTCATGTGAATAAATAGTACTATTAATAAAATTGTAGTATATACACTATTAAATCATCTCGCGATCTAAAGAAGCGCATTATTGAATAATGACCTTAAAGGTTATTTCATCTAATAAATAACCTTCACTATCAGTCAAAGTTACTTTCCAATCTCCTAACAAGGTATTATTCAACTTTTTTTGAGTTGTTACACGCCATCGACTTCCGTTTATATTAAACTTTTTTCTAAATACAGACTCACCCTTATAAATCCAGTTATGATAAATTGTGTTTCCAGACATATCTTTTAACTCAGTAAAATAATATAGCCTTCTAATATTATCCTTTTCAACAAGAATAGGAGAAGAGATCAAATCTGCTGGTTCATTATTAGTCACCCTATTGGTTAGTTGACTTCGAACAACCTGCTTAGAATATATGGACTGGACAGCAACAAGGCCTTTTTGAGATTCTTCATCAATAATTGTCTTAAATTCTTGTTCATCATTCTTTTCTACACCAATTTCGTCCAATACTGCCTGCTCAGATATTTCTGCTCGTCCTTGTTCCAGAGAATCAATTCTTTGAGAGTCAAATACTTTTTTCTCCCCAGAAGTTATTTCATTGTCCACAGATGTATTTAATATTGGAGAACTTGATTTATTAAATATGTAATAAATACCAGCCGCTAATAAAAACAATAGTAATAGCAAGACAATAACTATCCTTTTAATATCCCACTCATTTGCCATTTCCTGATTTAAGTTTTCATCAGTTAGTGGTTTTTCACTACCTTCATAATTCACTTTTATAACCAGTTTTTTCTGTTTATTCATCTCTCTGTTTCTTTATACTTTCTTCACGTGGATGAAAACAACCATATCGCATATTTGTTGAAAAAATTTGAAATTTAATCTTCTAAATTCAATAATATCACTTGGTAATATACCATTTTGGTTTTAATATAGAAGCTAACTATAGAAAACTACAGATATGACTGTGCGAAACACAACTATTGTTCGCAACAATTCACCTTTAATCGATTAAAAACATCATGAGTAATCTGCTCAAACAGTTTCAGGACTCTTCTTCATTCTATGGAAGTAATGCGACATATATTGAAGATCTGTACGATCAGTATCTGGAAGACCCCGATTCCATCGAAGCAAGCTGGCGGGAAAAATTCGATAAAATACACAATGGTTCCGCCCGGGATATTCCTCATGGCCCAGTTATCAGCCGATTTACTCAGTTAGCAACCGCTTCACAAAACCGACTCACCCAACTGCAAGGTTTTACCGAAGAAAGCGTAAAAAAACAATCAGCAGTTGCTCGATTAATAAATCATTATCGAGTCCGTGGACATCAAATAGCAACCAACAATCCATTAGGCAATGCTACTGAAAAACCGCTGGATCTTGAGCCTGCTTATTACGGTCTGTCTGAACCCGATATGGAAACACTTTTTTCAACAGGCAATCTGTATGGCTCCAATCAACTGCCCTTACGCGAAATCATTACCGCGCTGGAGGAAATTTACTGTGGCAGTATTGGCACTGAATATATGCATATTGTCGATACGGATGTCAAAAAATGGATAAAAAATCGACTGGAAAGTTCTAAACAAGCCAGAGATATTGCTCCTGAAAAAAAACATTGGTTGCTTAAACAACTGACTGCTGCCGAAGGCATTGAAAAACATTTACACAGAAAGTTTGTTGGCCAGAAGAGATTCTCTCTAGAAGGTGGAGAAAGTCTGATTCCTATTCTGGACGAATTAATTCAGCGTGGTGCTGAAAATCATGTCCAGGAAATTGTCATTGGTATGGCTCACCGTGGCCGCCTTAATGTACTGGTCAATATCCTGGGCAAGAACCCGGCAATACTATTTGAGGAATTTTCCGGCACGCATTCAAAGGTCCAAGGCGTTAGTTCCGGTGATGTCAAATATCACATGGGCTTTTCCTCAGATCTATCCACTCCCAGTGGCCCCGTCCATTTAACCTTGGCCTTCAACCCTTCGCACCTGGAAATTATAAATCCTGTCGTAGAAGGTTCGGTGAAAGCTCGCCAAGATCGGTTTGGTAAGGGTGGTTCAGATGCCATCATGCCGATTTTAATTCATGGTGACGCTGCTTTTGCGGGGCAAGGTATCATTATGGAAACACTTAATATGTCCGAGACCCGGGCATTCTCTACCGGAGGAACGGTCCATATCGTCATCAACAATCAGATTGGCTTTACCACCAGCAATCCTTTTGATGCCCGTTCAACGCTCTATTGCACCGACGTTGCCAATATGATTCAGGCTCCGGTTTTCCATGTTAATAGCGATGATCCTGAGGCGGTATTATTCGTAACCCAAATGGCGTTGGATTTCAGGATGACTTTCAACAAAGATGTGGTTATTGATTTGATATGCTATCGCCGATTAGGTCATAACGAAGCTGATGAGCCTGCCACCACTCAACCGTTGATGTATAAAAAAATTCGGGAATTAGCAACCACACGAGCCCTGTATTCAGAACAGCTAATTAATGAAAATGCTATTACTGCCGAGCAATCTGAGGAATTAAAACAACAATATCAGCAACAGCTGGAAGCAGGTGAAGTCGTATCACTCCCTCTCCTGACCGATGCCAACTATGCTGTGATTGCACCTCAGTGGCACCAATATTTCGGTCATTCCTGGGACGAACCTTGCAATACTCAAGTCACCTGTGATCTTGTTCGTTATTGTAATGAACAAATGCAAAAATTACCGCCTGGATTCGAATTACATCCTCGCGTTGCCAAAATCATGGAAAACCGAAATAAAATGGCCGCCGGAGCCGCTCCACTAGATTGGGGGTTTGCCGAAAATATGGCATATGCAACTTTATTAATGGAAGACAAGAGTATTCGCTTAACCGGTCAGGATGTTGGTCGTGGCACTTTTTTCCATCGCCACTCACTTCTGCATAACCAAATCAATGGAGAGACACATATTCCACTTAACCACTTGAGCGAAGAACAAGGAAAACCGCAGATTTTTGATTCTTTATTATCAGAAGCTGGCGTATTAGGTTTTGAATACGGATACAGCACCACTTTGCCGGAAACACTAGTAATTTGGGAAGCCCAATTTGGTGATTTTGCCAATGGTGCACAAGTAGTTATTGACCAGTTCATTAGTTCCGGCGAAACTAAATGGGGAAGATTATGTGGCCTGGTTATGCTACTGCCACATGGCTTTGAAGGCCAAGGCCCCGAACATTCCTCGGCAAGACTGGAAAGGTATTTACAGCTCTGTGCGGAACACAATATGCAGGTCTGTGTACCAACAACGCCGGGACAAATCTTCCATTTGCTCAGACGCCAGGCACTAAGAAAATTTCGCAAGCCCCTGATTGTCATGAGCCCGAAAAGCTTGCTTCGTCATAAATTAGCAGTATCTACCCTTGAGGATTTAACTGAAGGTGGCTTTCAGCCAGTAATTCCAGAGCAGTACGGGGTAATTCCTAAACAAGTCACCCGCCTGGTTCTGTGTTCTGGTAAGATATTTTATGATCTTTTGGAAAATCGTCCCGAGGACAATCCTGATAATATTGCAATCATAAGGATTGAACAACTGTACCCTTTCCCGGATATTCTTTTTAAGCAAGAACTGGATAAATACCCTAACCTGGGGAAAATCATCTGGTGTCAGGAAGAGCCTCAAAATCAAGGAGCCTGGTATCAGACCCGGCATCATCTTATTGATTGTATCGGTAATGATATAGCTTTAAAATATTGTGGCCGTCCAGCTTCAGCATCGCCAGCAGTTGGCAGCTTTGGTGTCCATATTGAACAGCAAAAAGCTGTTGTTGAAGAAGCATTATACGGAAAATAATTCAGTATTTATTAAGACTGTTCAGATTGCATTTGATTTTTGTGAGCACAGAAAAATAACGCATTTAAAACGTATATCTGGACACTTCTGACACTTTAATCACTAAAATCAGACGTAATCTGACATAGTTACAAACGGATAACTTTATTTTTGGAATAATATATGAGCATTGAAATTCTGGTCCCCACCCTTCCTGAATCTGTAGCTGACGCCCAATTAATCAGCTGGCACAAAAATCCTGGAGACTTTGTACAACAAGGTGAGAATCTAGTTGATCTTGAAACCGATAAAGTAGTCCTGGAAGTACCTGCTATTGAATCAGGTATTTTAGGCAAGATCGCCAAGGAAAATGGAGCAACCGTGATAAGTGGTGAGTTACTTGCCATTATCGAGCCCAGTCAACAAGCTCCAACGTCTGAACCTACAGATACAGCACCCCAGCAACAAGATGAAACGCCAGCAACAGATGAAGTACAGGATCCTACAGATATCCCACTGAGCCCGGCAGTTCGTCGATTAATCTTTGAAAATAATATAAAACCTGAAGCAATAACCGGTACAGGCAAAAATGGAAGAATAACCAAAAGTGATGTACTTGATTTTATTAACCAAAAACAAGAACAAGAACAACAACCCAGTATCGCCAAACAGCCTGAAACAACAATTACTCCAATAGAAACTGATTCAACAATTCCCGCTTCTCAAATCAGACCTGAGCAACGCGTGCCAATGACTCGGCTTCGAGCAAAAGTTGCAGAACGATTATTACAAGCCCAGCAAAATGCAGCCATGTTGACGACTTTTAATGAAGTCAACATGCACAGTGTGATCGAGCTAAGAAACCAATACAAAGTACGGTTTGAGAAAAAACACGATGTCAAACTTGGCTTTATGTCATTTTTTATCAAAGCATCTATTGAAGCACTAAAACGCTTCCCTGTAGTTAACGCTTCAATTGATAATAACGACATTATCTATCATGGGTATTATGATATTGGTATTGCAGTCTCTACTCCTCGGGGTTTAATTGTTCCAGTTATCCGTGATGCCGATCAACTCGATTTTGCCGGTATTGAACAAACTATCGTCGAATACGGACAAAAGTCCCGTGATGGTTCGCTAAGTTATGATGACCTGAGTGGTGGAACTTTTACCCTCACCAATGGCGGAATTTTTGGCTCCATGCTTTCCACCCCCATTCTGAATCCACCACAGTGTGCTATTTTGGGTATGCACGCTATTAAAGAAAGACCCGTAGTAGAAAACAAAGAAATAGTTATTCGTCCCATCATGTACCTGGCCCTATCCTATGACCACCGGCTCATTGATGGCCGGGATGCTGTACAATTTTTAGCAACCATTAAAGAATGCCTTGAGTCTCCTGCGCATCTATTATTAAACATATAAAACAGGAAACGCGATGTCTGAATCAATTAAAAAATATGATGTTATTGTCGTCGGCGCAGGGCCTGCTGGCTACGTTGCAGCAATCCGCTGTGCCCAATTAGGGTTAAAAACTATTTGTATAGATAATTGGAGTAATCAAAAAGGCAAAGCCAGTTTAGGGGGAGCCTATATTAATGCTGGATGCATTCCTGCATTAGTGTTACTTGAGTCGTCAAAAATATTCCAACTCCTCAATCAGGATATTGAAAATCACGGAATTAGTGTCGATAATATTAAAATTGATGTATCAAAAACGATTCATCGTAAAGACGTGACTGTTGAAAAACTGAGCCAGCAGATCAAAGATCTTTTCAAAAAACATCAGGTCGAAATAATTCATGCATATGGTCACATTTTAGATTCTAACCGGGTTGAAATCACAAAAGTAAGTAATCAAAACCAATCCATTATTCATGGCGAAAATATTATCCTTGCTACGGGTTCTTTGCCCGTTGAAGTTTCTTATGCCTCCATTGATAACGAATACATCATAGATTCTAATTCTGCTTTAAATATCCAATCTATTCCCAAACGTCTGGGAATTATTGGTGCGGGAATTATCGGCTTTGAGCTTGGTGGAATCTGGAGTCGCTTGGGTTCAGAAGTCATTTTACTGGAAGCGCAAGAAAACTTTCTCTCCACACCAGATGAGCAAATCTCCACTGAGGCTCACCGAATTTATACAGAACAAGGCCTGGATATCCGCTTGGGAACTCGCGTAATGTCAGCCAAGAAAAGCAAAAATAAAGTAACGGTTGAGTATCAAGATAATGAAGGTACGCATAGTCTGCACTTGGACAAACTGATAGTTGCAACTGGCAGAAAACCTAATTCTGAAAATCTTGCTGCTCAAGAAGCTGGTCTGACACTGGATGAAAGTGGCTATGTTCATGTCGATGAAAACTGCATGACTACCCTACCAGGTGTCTATGCTATTGGCGATTTAACCTTACTTGGTCCTATGCTTGCCCATAAAGGCCTGGAAGAAGGCATTTTCGTCGCAGAACATATTGCCAACTGCCATACCCCTATCAATTATGGCATCATACCTAGTGTCATTTATACCGACCCTGAAATTGCCTGGGTCGGCCAAACCGAGCAAACACTGAGAGCTATCGGTGAAAATATTAAAGTTGCTGTGTTTCCTTTTAGCGCAAACGCTCGAGCCCAGGCAACAGGGAAAACAGAAGGCATGATCAAAATCATAGCGCATGCTGAAACCGATAAAATATTGGGTGTACATATCCTTGGTGTTAATGCTTCAGAACTGATAGCTGAAGCAGTGATCGCAATGGAATTTTCAGCCAGCACAGAAGACATGGCTAGAACGATTCATGCACACCCTACTCTCTCAGAGGCAATGCAAGAAGCGGCCCTATCTTTAAGTAATAGGGCATTGCATATGCCCCCAGAAAAATAATCTCTTCTTTACCCACTTAGGGGTAGTTACCCTCCGCACTCCAATTTTTAGAATTTAGGTATGAAAATTTTTGTGGAGGGTACCTGAGTTTCGTTTAGAGACTTTTAGTTACGGGCACCTCTAATAATGACCTTTTTGTCCAATTTCGGCGTTGGATAATTTTCTGCGATCCTCATGTATTCCATGTACACTGCGGTTCTCGAAAATCATCCGCCTTGAACTCGAACAAACTACGAATTATTAGAGGTCCCCTTACGTTACAAACATTACACCTTCAGTGCTTAGTGGTTGAGTTAATGGTTACAATTGTTAAATCATCAAAATAAGTTACTGCATCTGCTTTAGTCCAGAGACCAATTTTACCCGCATTTGGAAAGGTATCGTCCGTAGTGCTCAATTGAAGTTTTCCATCAAAATAACATTCAATAACATTTCCTTTCATAATGATTTTAACGATGTACCATTGACCTGTAGTTACATCAATATCAATGCTTTTGAGCATTTTACGGTTACCATCAACTACTTTATAAACCCTATAATTGTTTTCTAATGGATTGGCACGGGCAACGTAATAATTATTGGCATCCTGATAACGCCACACGGGGCCTCCACCCTGATCCTCATGTCCTTCTACTCCTTTGAACTTCAGACTAAACTCTAAATCTTTGTAACTCACAAAATCATTAACAATAACATCAAAATGGTACCCGAAGTTCTCTTTTGATGTCTGAGCTAAAATCTTACTGCCATTGTCATCCAGAATTTTCCATAGCCCCAATTTACCTTTCCCTGTCAAATAACTTGACCAATCAGAAGGGATTTTTCCGAGCCCATCATTATTGAAAGTGAACGTTGTCACTGTGGTTGGCGCAAGGGAAACTGCTTCAATTTCTTTGGACCTGTGTATGCTATTAGCAACTGAATTTGTATCATTAATTGTTGCCTGATTACAGCTTGTGAGCAAAGCAATGCTCAAGGATAGTGTGGCTAATATTTTCATTTGTTTATTCAATACTCTATAAAATACTTAACGAATTCATTATCCGAATTTTTAATTTGTTGCACATCACCTGTTTCCTGAATTTTCCCTTCATTTAGAACCACTATATTATCTGCTATAGCGAACGCTTCCTTGTGATCGTGCGTAACATACACAATCGTCAGGTCGAAATTCTGTTTCAGGTTTTTGATGTGATCTAATGTTTTCCGTTTCAGCTTTACATCAAGGTTGGCAAGCGGTTCGTCCATAAGCAGGATTTTTGGTTTGAGAACCAATGAGCGTGAAATCGCAACGAGTTGCTGTTGGCCACCTGACAATTGATGTGGATATTTTTCAGCATATTCCTGCAATCTAAAAAAATCAAGCATCTTATAGACAGACTCTTTTACCTTCTGTTCTTTTCGTTCCGTTAATCCGAAGGCAATATTTTTATAAACTGTAAAATGAGGCCAAAGTGCCAAGTCTTGAAAAATAAAGCCCAAATTTCGTTGGTGTGGTGGAATAATAATTTGCCTATTTTCGGTGACTTGTTCGTTGGCAATCGTAATGCCTCCACTCTGAGGTATTTCCAGCCCTGCAATTAGCCTCAAAATAGTTGTCTTGCCACTTCCAGAACCTCCAAGTAAACAAGTCAACTGATTGGCCTCAATGTTTAAAGATAACTGCTGAAGTACGCGCTTGTCTCCATAAGAGTGCGTTATATTGCTGAGTTTAATGATTGACATAACTGTAGTGCTTAAAAATTGGATACAAGGCTGTAATTATCAGCAAAGTAACGGAAAACACGATCAAAGTCATTGAACTTGTGAGTGATTGAGGAGCGTTTGCCATTATGGTAAAAACCTTGATAGGCATAATTTCTGTGCCGGGCGGATAAAGCATGATGGTTGTTCCCAACTCACCAAGGCAAAAAATAAAATTGATAACAAATGCAGCAAATAATGCCGGCATTATCAAAGGTATTAAAATTGTTTGTATTCGCCTGTAATGGCCGATGCCCGTAAGTTGTGCCGCTTCATCCAATGAATTTGGGATTTGCTTGATGGCATTACCGATAAGTTTGGCCGAGATAAAAGAGAACTTACCTGTGTAACCAATCAATATGATGGCATACTCGGAATAAATAAAATCAAGTAGAGGTTGATTGTAAAATTTTATCAAACAGATACCGAAAATAGTTGAAGGAATGGCAAATACGAATAGTAACAGCCAGATGATGGATTTTCTGTTTTTGATTTCAGCACTGTAAGCGGCAATAAAACCAATAAAAACTGTAATCAGTGCACCTGAAAGTGCCAGCCCTATCGAATTACTGAAGGTGGGTTTTAATAATTCAAATGCCTGAATAAATTTGACTGTACCACCTTGAAAAGACTGAATAAAAAGAACAAGAAAAGGCAACAGAACAGATATAAAAAACCAGCCAAAAAGCATTAAACCACTTAGCCCTTGCCAGCATTTAATGCTAAAGAGCTTGGTTCTCATTCCTTTTCCACTGACAGATAAGAAGGGGGCATCCGTTATCAGTTTTCTTTCTGATAATAACAAAAACAGACAAAGAAAAATAAGCAAAACTGATTGCAATATAGCCAATGAATGATTATAAAATGCTGAAAACTGAGTAAATATTTCGGTGGTAAATACCTTTATTCCAAAAAACACAGGAACAGAAAATTCTGAAATACTGAAAATAAAAACCAGAACCAAGGATGTTAATAAGGCGGGTTTTATCAAAGGCAGTGTAATTTTGAAAATCACACTACGATATCCAGTCATTAACAAACCAGCTTCTTCCAGTTGTGCATTAATGTTTGATAATGCACTACCGATAATAAGCATTGATAAGGGGGTGAAAATGGTAGTCAATACCAATATGACTCCTAGATGAGAAAATAGTGGATCTGTATTACCAAAACAAAGGTAAAACAAGTCCTTCCAGGCAACGGCCAGAATATAGGGCGAAATAAAGAGAGGAATTAACAAAGCAATTTTAAAAAAACCACTAAAAAATGTATTTGTTTTGTAGAGCAAGAAACCTAAAGCTCCACCCAATAAAGTGGACAAAAGAGCGATGAAAAAAGCGATGCTGCAGCTTTTGGCTAACAGGAGAAAAGTGCTTTTGTTGATTAACTGTAAATTATCGGCCAAGGAATTGTTGCCAACACCGGTAAACAGCGCTGTTCCAATTGTATAGGCAATTGGAAACACAATAAAGGAAACAAAGGAAACATAGACTATCGTGCACAACGGATCTTCTATACTTCGCAATATAAATTCAGGTATTAGTTTTCTACCCATTTTTTCAAATAATTTTGAATATCTTCCAGTTTTTGCGCGGCCTTTTCGTAATCAATGTTCATAGGGATAATATTATCTAATGACGGAATATTTTTGGAAGTTTCAACACCCTTGTGCAAAGGCATCTGCGCACAGGATTTTGCTAATTTAGATTCGGTTTCTTTGCTTAAAAGAAAATCCATCAATTTTTTTCCGTTCTCAGTATGAGGCGAATTTTTTATCAGGTTGACCGTATTCGGTATTATTAAGCTACCTATTCCCATCTGCTGGTCTAAAAAGATAATACCAATCTCCGCCCCTTCTTTTATAGCTTCATAGGCATCATCGGTATCAGTCAGACCGAAGATAACTTCGCCCCGTACTACCCGTTTTTTCACATCTCCGTTGCTGGTAGCAATAACCACATCATTACTTTTTAAATCTGCAAGGAACTGCTTTGCTTGTTCGTCACCAACAGCAGTAAATAAAGCAGCCATGTGAAAAGTAGTTGTGCCGAATAAAGGGTTTGCAATGGCTACCTTGCCTCTGTATTGCTCTTTAGTGAGGTCAAAAATGGATAGGGGAATATTTTCTGGTTTCAGCAGGTTTTTGTTGTAAATTAACACCCTTGCTCTTGCTGAAAATCCTGTCCAGTGATACTCCGGGTCTATAAAAACCTTATCAATATCATTGGCCACTGCAGACTGATAAGGCAAAGTAATACCTTTATTTTTTAACACTATGGTTCTTACCGGGTCACCACTCCAAAAAACATCACTTTGTGGATTGTCTTTTTCGGCAATCAGGCGGTTTAAAACACCAGTAGATTTTGTTTCTTCTGTGTCATAAACAGCTTTTACTGTAATTCCTGTCTGGCTTTCAAATTCCTTTAATATAGGCTCTGAAAAAATCTGGTCAACCGTTGTATAAACCACAACGATATTGGAATTATCAGTACAACCGGTTGTGATTAATGAGATAAGAAATGCAATTTTTAGAATTAAGCTTTTCATAGTGGTTGAGTTATTTCATTTGAGGGTACCTCTAATAATTCGGATTTTTGT
The DNA here is from genome assembly GCA_030618325.1 of Methylococcaceae bacterium. Classification (GTDB taxonomy): domain Bacteria; phylum Pseudomonadota; class Gammaproteobacteria; order Methylococcales; family Methylomonadaceae; genus JALSJK01. The sequence continues at coordinate 16,959 of JAUXDP010000029.1, forward strand.
TCGAGTTCAAGGCGGATGATTTTCGAGAACCGCAGTGTATATGAAATACATGAGGATCGCAGAAAATCATCCAACACCGAAATCGGACAAAAAGGCAATTATTAGAGGTGCCCTATCGCTATTCAGGGCAAGGTTTTTTCAATGTACCCATCCGCATAGAAATGTCCTCCTAAATTTTCATAATTGAATTGAGTAGGGTGTCTCTAGAAGAATACTGAACCTAAGAACGTAGAATGATATTA
>JAUXDP010000069.1 GCA_030618325.1 Methylococcaceae bacterium
TCGCTTGTGGCACTTCAAACCGATCATAAAAGTTACCGTTTACCACATCATCCAGAAAAAAAACAAGCTCCCTTTCCAGTAAGGCTAAATCCAATTCAGGAGCGCTACCACGGACAAGATCAGGCACCTGACAATAAATACAGCGCCAATTACAGGCATTATTGATATTAAAATTTATACCAATAGATAGCCCACCAGCCCTTCTCGACATTACCGGGTAAATATATTTTAGCCCAGCCACCTCTCGGCTGTGATCCATTGTAGTCAGCTTAGCCATCAATCCAGAATTAAAACAAAAAAAATGTTATTCTACAGCGGTATTTTTTTAAGCAAAATTTAATTAGGAGTAGATTTTATGAGCGAAAGAATTGTCATGCGTACAGGTGAAGCACTAGTTGCTGGTGGACCTCCCGGAACAGCGGCTGAACCTGAAATAATTATTGGTGAACTTGACGGCCCGGTAGGTACAGCACTGGCGACTTTAACTGGTGACCAGGCTAAAGGCCATTCAAAAGTTTTTGCCATCCTCAACACTGATGTTCAAGTTCGCCCAATTACGTTAATGGTCAGCAAAGTGACCGTAAAAAGCAACCGTTACACCAACATTCTAATGGGTACCGTTCAAGCGGCAATTGCCAATGGCGTTCTTGATGCCGTTCGTGCAGGCGATATCCCGAAAGAAAAAGCCAATGATCTGGGTATTATTGTTTCTGTCTGGTTAAATCCAAGTGTTATCACGGATACCGACCTAGATCACCAAATCCTGTTTGATATTCACCGCAAAGCCACATCCCAAGCCATTCACAAAGCGATGCATAACAAGCCGGATATAGACTGGTTGTTGGAAAACCAGGATAAAATCACCCATAAGTATTTCCAAATGGGTCTAGACGGTAAAATTTAATAAGCTGTCAATTTCGGGGGTACTTATTACCCCCGATTTAATTTGTTCCTAAAGCTCAATAGCCTGAGGCACAACTCGTAACACCTCTTCTACGGTAGTAAGCCCAGCCGCCACTTTCTCCGCTCCACTAAAACGTAGTGGTCGCATACCCTGTTTTACCGCCTCTTTGCGAATCATGGCATTGTCACACCCCTCAACCATCAATTTTTTTAGTGATATTGAGTTCTCAAAAATTTCATAAATACCAATCCGACCAGAATAACCGGTATTCCGGCAGTCATTACAACCCACCGCTTCATATACTTGTTTTGGCTTTTCCGCCCTTAAAGGTTCAATCAATGCCTGCCAGTCAGCATCATCAATTTTGACCGCTTTCTTACAATTATTGCACAACACTCTAAGCAACCGTTGCGCCATTACTCCCAGCAAGGTCTGTTGAATTAAATACTCAGGCACTCCGAGATCCAGCAATCGGGTAATCGCTGCGGGTGCATCATTGGTATGTAAAGTAGATAACACTAAGTGCCCAGTAAGAGATGCTTGTACAGCCATTTCCGCTGTTTCAAGATCACGAATCTCACCAACCATTATTATGTCAGGATCTTGTCTTAACAAGGTTCGAATACCACTGGCAAAAGTCAAATCAATATTATGTTGCACCTGCATTTGATTGAAGCTGGGCTCAATCAATTCTATTGGGTCTTCAACCGTACAAACATTGACTTCCGGTTTGGCTAAATTCTTTAACGTAGAATACAACGTGGTAGTTTTTCCTGAACCTGTCGGCCCGGTGACCAAAATTATTCCGTGTGCCTGGCCACTCATTCTCCCCCACACAGCTTGTTCCGGTTTGTTAAGACCTAATTGCCGAAAATCCCGAAGCAATACATCAGGATCAAAAATCCGCATCACCATTTTCTCACCGAAAGCGGTTGGCATGGTGGAAAGCCGCAATTCTACTTCCTTGTTTAGTGAGGTTTGAGTTTTAATCCGGCCATCCTGAGGCAGTCTTTTTTCGGCAATATTCATCCGGCCCAAAATTTTCAGACGACTCATTACTGCATTCATAATCGAAGCAGGTAATTTATAGACATCGTGTAAAACACCATCAATCCGGAATCTGACATTGCCCTGGTTACGACGTGGCTCGATATGAATATCACTGGCACGCTGGTCAAATGCATATTGCAACAACCAGCTAACCAAATTAACAACATGATGATTATTGGCATCCACGTCACTGGCTTTACCTAATTCAACCAACTGTTCAAAATTTTGAATATTATTGCCAGTTTTATGTTCTGAATTGGCTGATGCGCCTTTCAATGACTTGGAAAATGCGTAAAATTCTTCCAGATAACGCTTGATTTCATCTGGATTAGCAATCACCCGCTGCAACTTGCGCTTTTGTATTTTCGCTAGATCAGTTTCCCATCCGCGTACATAGGGTTCGGCTGTTGCGACAATAATGCTGTCTTCCATCACCTTTACCGGCAAAATATTATAATTCACCGAATATGCCTGACTAAAAATTGAAGTAACCGATGCCACATCGATTTTTAAGGGATCAATATAATAGTAAGGCAGGTCAACTTTCCCTGCCAGCCACTGGGTTAATGCTTCAAGGGTTAAGGGTCTGCCTAATTGAGTTTGATCAGCAACTTCACAATCAACGATAGACTTTAACGGATGCACATTTGTTTTAAAAATCCGTTGCTTACATTTCTTGTAGTCCTTTACCGAAATCTTGCCATCTTTTTGTAACCAGGATAATATTTCAGCAATGTCTAGTTTGGTATCTTGCTTGACGGCTTCGTTGGTATTTTGCATATATTCAAATAATCTCGTTTCAGAAGAGCCTCATCTTCGTATCCATGAGGCTAATCAGAAGAAAATGAACCAGAAATTTCCACCTAGAGAAATCAATTGATCGCGGATTCTAACGCTCAACTGATTTCTCTAGGCCCAATGGTTCTAAATGCAGAACCCAATACAAAAAGTAGATTCTGCTATTTAAATAGTAGCTAAAGATTGGGTTTTTGGCGGGATTTGTGGACTAATACTTGACGAAAGTCCAGGAAAAAGTCTCTTTTTTCGGTACTTCTTTGAATGCTTCCCCCGTTTTCAGAGCATTAATTGCAGAAGCCAAATTCACATATAAGCGTTCATCGGGGATCATTTCAGGAATAAGTCCTACTCCCCTAAGCATATCTTTGGGTTGTTCCTGAATTTCGGTAATCAGAACCAGGATTTTTTTATCATGTAATGCCATAATTGCATCTTCAATCGCATAGAGCCCGGACTGATCGATATAAGGAACCCTGCCCATACGCAAAATAACTACATCAACATCAGGTGATCGCTGGGTCATTTCCTGAAACTTTGAGGCAAAGCCAAAAAAAATTGGGCCATCAAAATACTTAATAAATACTTTATGACGAATATCGTCAGTCAGTTCTAAATCCTTCGGCCAAATCTCATCCAGGCCAAATTCTTCAACCGAACCCTCTGCGGACTTATCCTCAGCTATATCGCTCATCTTCTTCATAAACAGTATCGAAGCAAGCACCATACCCACCGCTACCGCCTGTAACAAGTCGACAAAAACAGTCATGACCAAAACCACCAGCATCACAAAAGCATCAGAACGCGGCACATTAACAACATGCTTTAAGCCTCTATAGTCAATAATCCCAATACCAACAGTAATCAAAATTCCAGCAAGCACCGGCAGAGGAATCAATTTGGCATAACTCCCTGCGCCAATGAGTACTACCAAGAGTGCCAAACCATGTATAACACCTGAAATTCTGGTTCTCCCACCAGATTTAATATTGACCACAGTACGCATCGTTGCGCCGGCTCCAGGAATACCTGCAATAGCTGCAGCTGCCATATTACCCAAACCCTGACCGATCAGTTCCTTATTACTGTTATGTTGGGTTTTGGTCATATTGTCGGCAACAATAGAAGTCAACAATGAATCAATAGTCCCCAGTGCTGCCAATGTTAAAGCGGGTATCACAATCACCATAGGATGCATCCAGTCGACATTGGTAAGCGCAGCCAACTTTACCGATGGAAAACCTTCTGGAATATCGCCAATAACCGCAACGTCCAATTTCATCAATGTCGCGACAATAGTTAAAGCAACCAATGCAACCAGAGCGCTAGGCACGATTTTAGTTATTCGGGGAAACAGATAAATGGTAGCAATGGTTGCAAAAGCAAGTGCAACTGAAGCTAAATTAATATCTCCTAAAATCTCAGTTAATGATGAGAAAATATCCAGTATTTTCTTAGGGGAAGCATGACCCAGAAATGGAAAAATCTGTAATACGATAATGATGACTCCGATACCACTCATAAAACCTGAAACTACAGGATAAGGCATATAACGCACATATTGACCCACTTTAAAGATACCCAGCAAAATCTGAAACACGCCGGAAAGCAGAAAAATCGCAATAATACTACCCAAAGCTAATTCCAGACTACCGCCATGAGATTCTATTGCCTTGGCAATAATAACGGCTGAAACAACCGTCATTGGGCCGGTTGGGCCACTTATCTGTGTTGGCGTACCTCCAAACCAAGCAGCAATAATGCCAATGGCAATCGCGCCATACAGTCCTGCAATCGCGCCCATGCCCGATTGCACACCAAAAGCCAATGCCAAGGGTAAAGCGACAACACCGGCTGTTAAGCCACCAAAAAAATCTCCTCTTAGATTAGAAGCATCAATGGAATTTTTTGCATCCATAAATATAATCAACCTCTTTGTATTTCTAGTTATTTACATACCACGAAGGGCACGAAGAACACGAAGTTTTTTAACTTATCTTCCTTCGTGTTCTTCGTGCCCTTCGTGGTAAATCATGTTTTAGGGAACTCAAAGTTTCAGCAGAATCTCACCACGCCCTTTTGCTGACACATCGCCTCCATAGCGTTGAACCCTGTTAAATATATCAATTTCAGAAAATTTTGAATTGAATTTCTTAAAGGATGCTAACAACATGGGTAAAAATGCCAGGGTATGAGAACCGCAATCGTTAAAACCAACAGATAACTGTGGTTTATTCCATAACAACAAGGTACCACGGTTCATTGCATAGCCCAGATACCTTCCGGTTTCTCCTAACACGGCAATGGTTCCTGCAACCATTCTTGAGCCACAATAATCGCCAACATTACCTTCAATTAACAGTACTCCGCGGCGCATATGATCGCCCGCTCGGTCCCCCACATTACCCTTAACAATAACAGTTCCACCCTTCATGCCTTGCCTGTTACCCGGTAAAGCGCCTGCTAAAAAATCACCTGCATTACCATTGATCGTCAGTACGCCATTTGCCATTTCACAGGCTGGATAAATATCAGTATTGCCTGTAACCTCAATCGTGCCAGATTTCATGCCCATGCCTAAATAAGCACCAACATCACCTTCAACACGAATATTTCCACCCCCCAGCTCTCTACCGATAAAATCCAGCTTACCAAAACTATTTTCGATCACAATATTTTGAGCGTCAGAACCAGAAATCTTAAACAGTTGATCAACACGCACTTTACTTTTACCATTTTGTAACTCAATTGCCCCTATCTCAGGCAACTCCATATCTACCATTTTTTGACTGACCAAAGGCGACATATCAACACGCTGATCAGTTCTTTGTTTAAGCGTAAAAGTCAATGCACTCATGCCATAATCTCCCGTAAATGAAAATGGTGAGGGCCTAATTTACCACCATAATTACCGGCACTAATACGTGTAACACCATTATAAGCACCAATTGAGCAGAAGGTATCGACACCCACGCGCATGGCTTTTTTAATATCATCCTCAGTTAAACCATCAATCACAATTTCCATCACTGACTCAACATCCTGTGATAATTCCGTTTTAGTAACCCCCTTTAAAGTTGGGCAAAAAGCATCATTAGTAGAAGCACCCAAAGCTTTGTATTTGGAACCTACCTTAGAGCCAGAACGTACCACTCCACCGGGGAAAGGTAAAATAACGTTCGGTATTTTACGCATGGCTTCTACGGCTTTTTCGCAGGCATTGAGCGCATCAATTTCAGATTTTGCCAAAACCAAGAGATTCCCGCCCCCTATCGCTTCCACTTGGCCGGTAGTTTCTTCTACTAAAAATTCGCCATCCATAACGGGAATACGCCAATAACGTTTATCATTGATAACTTTGGATGTTTGAAAGCCATCACCAAAGTAACGTAAGTTTTTTCCTAAGGGAATACGTGTACCACCGTCTATCCCTGAAAATAATGCTGATGTCGGCGAGGTTAACACACATTGACCGGCACGAGTTTCCACTTGCTTTCTTAGGCCTTTACCACCCATGGCAAAAAGCATCACGGCCACTCCCGGCCTACCATCCGGAGTTTCTGAAGGCTCTAAAATCCGTTCAATATCTGCCTCACAGCCACAACCAATCACAGACGTTGCAAACCCAGCCATTGCCTTTGCTGAGTTATATGCCCATTGAGCTGTATGTGCAGTAATAATGACTCGAGTTGCGTTCATCGGAAAGGCTTCGGCAAAGGTTTCGTCAATCGTCACACCATTAATAATCATACTTTGCCTCCTACGGTTGGATGTACCGTAATACTACCGCGACCATCCTCGGTAAGTTCATCATCACTAATTTTAAAATTGCCCATTTTCATGGTCATATACCGACTGAAATATTTTTCCAGGTTTTTTTCTACAGAAGCATCATAATCTGGCCGAACCACGTGCGTTGTTCCCCAAGTGACTTTCTCGATTTTGCCCTTTTTGACGACCAGTTCACCATTCTTAAACACAAAATCAGGTTTACTGAACATTTTTTCTCGGTCTTTGTTTTCGGTATAGACGGTAATATCAGCCCAATCGCCATCACCCAACGCGCCACGATTAACTAATCCGGTAATTTTTGCTGCTCCGGCACGGGTCAAAATTGCTATTTCCTCTAATGAATATTCTCGATCAATTGAAGCCAGTGTGGTCATTTTCTGCGCTTCAGGATGAAGGGTAGCCAACATATCATTGCGAAAACTTTTATCCATCAACAAACGAATCAAATGTGGATACGAAGTAAAGGGTGCACCGTTAGGGTGATCGGTAGTCAGAAAAATCCGCCAAGGGTCATCAACCAATAGGAAGATTTCCAGACCAATCGCCCATTGCAAAGCATTGACGAAATTCTGGTCACGGTATTTGAAAGGCAACAAACCACAACCGGCATCGCACTCAATATCCATGCAAACCCATTTATTCGGTCTGGCAAAACCATGATTGGCATATTGGCGCATATTATCGCCCGAGGCCGTCACCGTTTGACCAAACATGATCTGCCCGACATCCAGTGAAATATTTTTGTTTTTATTAACCGCTTCGGCAATTTGAGCAGCGCCTGAAGAAAATTTAAAATCGCCTTCTGTGCCATAACTATGGAACTGTACATGCGTTAAGTGCATCGGCAAACCCTCAACGCCTTCAATAGAGTTCAAGGTAGTCTCAATGTTTCCAGGAATACCAAGATTGCTGCCATGAACATGCAACGGATGTTTAATGCCCAACTCTTTTACAGCCGTTGCCAGGGATTTTAGAATTTCCCTGGGAGAAACATCATAATGACTATTTTTTTCATCCAGATCTAGTTTTCGCTGATTGAACTTAAATGCGCTTATCCCTCCCGCATTCACGACCTTTATACCTACACCTTGGGCGGCACGAATCGTCCACGCCACATAATCATTGATCGCTTGCTGATCCTTTTTAGCCGTCATCATCCGCAACAGATAATCATCGCTACCCAGCATCACATAACCGCCCTTATCAAGGATAGGCACATCAGCCATTTCCATATGTGCCTGTCTGGCATTAACCGGTAAAACCGCTGGCTCAAATGCCGCGGTGTAACCCATTTCAGCATAACGATAGCCTGTGGTAAACGTACTGGGCATGGCGTGTCCGGTTCCTGCACGGGTGATATCCGTATGCGCGACCGCATCAAGCCGATGGTTTTCCGGCATCAGCATTCTGGCAATATTGCCTTTACCTCCACCAATATGGGTATGCAGATCTATCGCCCCCGCCATGACCACTTTGTCTTTGATCTTATATTCTTTATCTACTTTGGCATCTTTGGATGGTTTTTTGATTATCCTGCCGTCTTCTATAAAAATATCCTGCTGCTTACCATTCACTCCATTTGCGGGATCGTAGACTATACCGCCTGTTAATTTTGTTAGCATTTACCCTTCCTACAAAACCTGTTCAATGGCTGTCAGTACCTCCGAAGTACTGGGCAGACCCGATTCTCTTAATTTTTTTAACCGTATGGCAACCACATTATCCAGCCGATAAGCATGCCCAACATGATCTATCCCTGGCGTTCCCACGGGAATAAAAACATCCGGCTCTTTATCAAACTGCATACCGGAACGACCTATAACAATGGCTGGTACTGCAACTTGCGGAGGCACAGCGCTACTATTAAATGCCTGCACCCAAACTAAAACATCAGCTTCACCATTGTCTAACATTTTTTGGCTGTCATACAGAAATGGATCGTATTCAGGAAAGCTACTGGAAAACCGCATCCTTGCCGGATAACCGGTCTGCCAACCACAAACCTGATTGGCTGTCTGGTCACCTTCTTTACCACCTAACGGGAATCCTGAACACCGATTTCCGGATTCATTGACATCTTTGACGATTTCACAAACAGTCTGCACAGTTAATTCAGCATGAGGAAAATCTAAAGCTCCTGCCGCCCAGGTAATCACACCATAGCTGGCTTTTTTTAATTGGTCGGCAATGAATTGTAAATCCTTAATGGCAATACTGCCTACCTGTTCAATGACCAGCGAATTCCCTTTAACCAAAGTTCTTAACGCGGCCACTACTTCCGGTAAATCCTCATTTGAACACTCTAGCACCTTGGCTTTTTTATTGTTCGGTGAGGTAGATGCTTTACCAGAAGGTCCCTTGCCCAAATAAACTATCTTGCGATCACTAGTATCAGGCAAAAACATCGATGCTTCATTCCAGAGATATCGCTCGAAAAAGCGGGGAGCAAATACTTCGAGATCAATACCGATCACTAATAAATAATCACAGCGGTTCTTAATTTCAGCCAAGGTAGTATTCATCCAGCCGGAATCCTGCATCGCTAAAAAATTGCGTTTAGCACCACCAAACCCCATGTTATCGACTACCGCACCGTTACGATCTGCCAAGGCCATCAGGGCCCGCATGCCATTGACATCAGTTGCACAACCACCGATGACGGGTTGGTTTGAATCCCGCAACAAATCAGCTGCTTTACCGACAGCTTCGTCCAAACTGACTTCTTTGCCAGCTATTGTGGGACTAGTATTCTGTATAGTCTGCTCAAATGCCGGCGTATTCACAGCACAGCCATTTTCTTTTACTTTCAGGCTATTGCCATCCACCTGAATAATCAAATCATCGGTGCCTATCCCACAAAAAGGGCTGGGTACCTCAGTAATTTCAGTCATCAAAAAGTCTCTCTGTTAATTTACGAGATAAATAAAACCAAGCAGGTTTATCCGCAACAAAAAGTTATTCTAACCTGTTTAACAAACAAAGCCCATATCCATATATCTCTTAGAACCTATTCAAGATCGTTACATACCGCTGTCAGTTACGTGCGGATGGAGCGCGGAAACCGGAAGTTGAATAGAGTAAATGAGAATTTCGAGCACCACCCAAGCGTATCTGGCAGTAACTCCGTGGATCTTGAACAGGTTCTTAGATGAAACTTCATATCTGTAAGTTCGATAGGATATAATTGATCGGAAATACGCTACAATTTTTAAAATCATTCCCTATCAATGTCGAAATCTCTGCAAGATCAATTATTAAATGCCGGCCTGGTTAATAAAAATCAGGTGAAAAAGGTTAAATCGGACAAACGAAAACAACAACGCACAACTAAAGCAGACGTTGTTAACGACCATAAACTATCAGCGCAACAAGGGCTAGCTGAAAAAACAGCACGTGACCGCGAACTAAACAAAAAACAACAACAACAAGCCGAACAAAAGGCAATCACTGCTCAAATCAAACAGCTAATAAAGCTAAACAGCCAGCCTCAAGATAAAGAAGGTGATGCCTATCATTTCAGTGATGCCAACCACGTTAAAACCATTTACATTTCGGAAGCAATGCGTGAGCAATTAAGCCAGGGGAAAATGGCAATTGTGAAGCTGAATAACAAATATGAAGTTGTGGCCACTCAAATTGCTGAAAAAATCAGTCTTAGAGATAACCAGTATGTAATACAACTTAATGACCGCAAAGAATCATCTGAAACTGATGCAGATGATCCTTATGCTAATTTTCAGATTCCTGATGACTTGATGTGGTAATGAATTTACCTAAAATTGGCTTTATAAGCCTAGGCTGCCCCAAAGCGCTAGTTGACAGCGAGCGCATCCTGACCCGCCTACGCTCTGAGAGCTATGAAATTTCTCCTACTTATCAGGATGCTGATCTGGTCGTGGTCAATACCTGTGGATTTATAGATGCTGCTGTTGAAGAGTCTCTAGATAGCATTGGTGAAGCTTTGGCCGAAAATGGCAAAGTTATCGTTACCGGCTGCCTCGGTGCCAGAGAACAAGAAATCAGGGATCGACATCCTAAGGTGCTTGAAATCACCGGAGCTCACGCATTGGAAGAAGTCGTTACTGCCGTACATAAGCACCTTCCGCCAGAACATGACCCTTTTTCCAGCCTGATTCCCCCCCAAGGTATCAAGCTAACGCCAAGACATTACGCCTACTTGAAAATTTCTGAAGGCTGCAATCACCGCTGCACTTTTTGTATTATCCCGTCTATGCGCGGCGACCTGGTCAGCCGACCCATCAATGAGGTGATGAAAGAAGCTGAACTTCTGGCTGACGCTGGCGTTAAAGAAATCCTGGTAGTCTCTCAAGATACCAGCGCTTACGGTGTCGATAGCAAATACCAAACTGGCACATGGCATGAAAAAGAACTAAAAACTCGCTTTTACGACCTGGCAAATGCGCTAGGCGATCTCGATGTCTGGATCAGAATGCACTATGTCTACCCCTACCCTCACGTAGATGATATTGTGCCTTTAATGGCAGAGGGGAAAATCCTGCCTTATCTGGATATCCCATTCCAGCACGCCAGTCCCAGAATTTTAAAACTGATGAAGCGTCCCGCCGCATCAGAAAACAATCTGGAACGAATCAAAGCCTGGCGAGAAATTTGCCCCGATATTACTTTACGTAGCACCTTTATAGTTGGTTTTCCTGGAGAAACTGAACAGGAATTCGAACAATTACTGGAATTTCTTACCGAAGCACAGCTGGATCGTGTCGGTTGCTTTGCCTATTCACCGGTAAAAGGCGCAAAAGCAAACGATTTACCGGATCAATTACCAGAACTCCTAAAAGAACAAAGACTAGCCCGTTTTATGGAGCATCAAGCAGAAATCAGCGCGAGTCGACTGCAAAACCGAATTGGCAAACGAGAAACAGTTTTGATTGATGAAGTTGTCGAAGAAGGTGCGGTTGCACGAAGCATGTCAGATGCCCCAGAAATAGATGGCCAGGTCTATATTGACGGTGCAACCCAGTTAAAAGTGGGTGATTTTATTGATGTAATAATCGAAGATGCCGATGAGCATGACCTATGGGCTAGACTTAACAGAATAGTAAAAGTTAATGAATAATTGTGAACCATAATTCTAGAATAGACCCCGATCTTCTCTGAAACATTACATATTAATATTTCGGCCATTTTAAGCAGATATTGAACCACATAAAATAGTATTGATGCAGTCAAAAGTATTCTATCTTTGATTCGTCCATGCTGGTTTTCAGCTATTACTTGAATGCTGAATAATTGAGAGAATGAACTAGGGCCTAGTTTAGTTGTATTTTTTATGACTAATTGATAGAATCAAAATATGAAAATCCTTTCCCGCGACCAGTAATTCCATATAATAACGAAATATTAGATATTTCGTTATTATGCAGAATATTTTTCCGCCTAAAGGAGATTCTTATACGGAAAGCATATTGATATTTCCGTTATTATAAGGAAATTGATTTCGGTATAGTAACAAGTTAGCCCGCGCTAGCGCGCATAAATAAAGGGAATATTTTTGTAATCGTTATTGCCAGTTTCAAGTTATACGCATTCATTCTCTGGGGTGTTGGTATTGCTTGGGCGTTCCTGTCATCGATAATATTATTTCATCGTTAATCAGCAGTACCGTTGTTAAATTTCTGGTGGTTATAGCAACCATCGGTGGGTTTATTATCTCCCCACTTCTATTAATATTGCAGGTAACCAAACAGGGTTAAGTCCTCTGCCATATTTGTCGGCAACGTGTTCAATAAACAGTGTTTGTCCTTTTGCTTCGGTGCCTTTAGTCCGCGTTGTAAAGGTTGTGGTTACTGGTACATTATTTTGTTGCTTTGGCATGTTGGGTAGAGAAACCTCCGTGGCAAAAACAGTCCGTTGTCGGTTAAGTGGTAATAAATGTCTGTCGCTATTTTGCG
>JAUXDP010000190.1 GCA_030618325.1 Methylococcaceae bacterium
GGCCTCCGACTTTAAAGGCAATGTACTGGAGCTTTTCTCCAAAAAAGGCATGTCGGTTCAAGTTGGTGATGGCGCCACGCAATGGAATGTTGACTTTGGTTTGGGCCATTGGATTACCTACAAGAAATATCGTTGGGGTAAGAAGGTCCATTATGGCAAAGGTGATCTTAACGTTAATCTGCAGTGTGATTAATTAGTTGAGACTGATTCTGCCCTGGCAATCTTGCCAGGGCAGAATCTCTATCTCGTAAGAGGTAGGTAATATTAAGAAGTAATTAACTATTGAGAATATGGAGAAATATATTATGAGAAAATATGTACTATTTTTACCTTTATTGTTTTTATTTGGAGCTAGTTCTGCTTCAGCAGTGGGTTTATTTCCACCACTAGGTTTGACAACTCAATTTCCTGATTTCAATACGCAGGGCCTAGAAGTCACATTTGATGGTGTTTCAGGTGATGTATTATTAGAGGCTGGATCAGGAACATCTGGGCAATTAACAGAGTTTGATGGGGATGCAGGAATGCTTTATGTGCCAGGTTTCTTTAGCTATAAGCTATCTGGAAATGTAAACGATTTGTCTGCCATAGACTTTTCAGCATCAACTAGCGATGACAAGGTTAATCTAACCGGTACTGTGGTTGCGTTTGGTAGTGGTACTGGTGTCCTGGAATTTTTAGTGGATGTTGTTTCAACGGGTACGGTTGATTTTGGCACTAAGCTTGGAATTATAGTGACAAATATTAATAGCAGTGAACCTCAAGCTGATAGCTTTGCAGTACCCGTTCCCGCTGCAGTCTGGTTATTTGCAACCGGTTTATTGGGATTAGTTGCTCGTAGAACTAAAAATACTGTTTAAAGTTTTAATCTTTTAGACCAACTAGAGCAGAACTTGAGGGAATCCCCTCTTCCTCAAGTTCTGCTTTTTAAAAGCGTAAAAATCAAAATATTCCCTGGATTACAAAAGCTTCGTCCAGGTAGAAAGTGCATTCCCCACTACTTTCATTCCACATTTCTGAGAAAAAACCTCGGCCGGTGTATACCAATCGAATGATTTTCTAGGCCTTGAATCTAGCTATGAAATTTCCTACAGTTTCATTGGAAATATTTCACTGGTGATTAGGAGCGAGGATTCAATAATATACGAATCTTGACTTGTCTTTTTATCCGTCTTCTGCGTTGTAGCAACAGTTGCGTAGCTTGCTATGCGCCTGTTGCTACGCCTTAAAGACGAACAAAAATCCTGCGTCAAACTTTCGCATATTATTGAATCCTCGCTCCTTAGTATTTGAGTCAAGTAGAAATAATCTCATCAAACCTATATCATCACACCACGTGACGTGCATAAGCAACTTCCACAAAAGGAACCTCCCATAGTTCAACTTTACATCGCGATTGATAGGTTTCATCACTGTCAGAGCGATAACGTCTGATCATAGCCAAAACAGTAATGGATTGAATCTGGTTTATTTTGGGCAACCATTTCTGGGTAGCTTTTTTTGATAAAGCCGCCACCGTCATCTCACCGTCCTTCAAGAGCATTTTGCCACCTTTATTTTCAAAGCGAAGTGGGGTGCCTAAATTTATTTGGGTAATATGTTGATGAATAGAGTGTGAGGATTTAAAACTACCAGCATAGCTTAAATCAAAATCCTGTAAACCCATTACAGCATAGTGATAGTTACTGCTTGGTTGATTTTGTTGCTCAATAGTAGCTGATCTGTTTAGAATTGCGTTACCTGAAATCTCATTAAGCAAAGGATTGTTTTGATCTTTTCGATGTAACAGGCAAAGCGTTTCTTTGGCTCGGGTCATGGCAACATAGAACAGTCTGCGTTGCTCTTCTGTTGCTGGTGTTGTCCAGCCGCCATCAAGGATAAAAATATGAGGGAATTCCATGCCTTTAACAGAATGAATAGTGCTGAGAAATACACCATTCCCTAATCGTCTTTCGCGGCGTTGTTCGGCCAGAGTTTCGTAGAGAAATTCTAAGGTTTGTTGCTGGGCAACTTCACTATCATTAGTTTCTCTTTGCCAGTCTTGCAAGATGGTTTTTAGTTGCTCAACCCAAGTATTCTTGGGTGTATTACTGTATTTTTTATCCAGATATTTTAACCAGTCACTGGCTCTTCCTAGTGGGGTGGGGCTTTTTTTGATCGCATCCAGTAAGTCAGCATTTTCTCTAATGCGAAAAGGTGGAGGTTGGCGATCCGCGGGTAACATAATGCTGATTGGGATTTGCTCTGCTTCCAATAAAGCTCTAATTGGACTTAGTAATTGCCATTCTTTAGCCAGAATAGCGCATTGAGACCATTCCAGACGAATATCCAATTGTTTCAGTCGCAATAATTCAGCGACCGTGGCAAAGGCTTGCTCCTGCTCGTTATTGACAGAAATTTTTTGGACTCTTCCCTTGCCGAGGGGATCCATTTTGTGCCAACGCCCTCCAGCTTCTAGAGTTTTTCGCCCTTGATTGATTCTGATAGGATGTTGTTGTTTCATCCGATCATGATTATGCTCTATCAATTGATTGGCAGCAGCAATAATATGAGCGCTGGAACGGTAATTTTCGACCAAGTAATGCGTGCCGGCTTGATAGTCCTCTTTAAATTGCCGGATAAAACCGATATTCGCGCCACGGAACTGATATATATTCTGGTCATCATCGCCGACGGCTAATAGTGTTAGTTTACTGTCTTCATCCAGTGTTCGCCCAGCAATGGCTGAAATGAGTTGATATTGTTCAGCATCGATATCCTGATATTCATCGACTAAAATATAGCGAAATCCAGCCAGTAAACGATTGCGGATTTCGTCAGTTTCAATACCTAGCAGAGATTTTTCGCCTTGTAGCAATTGAATCGCTTCCTTGATGATAGTGGCAAAATGTTGTTCGCGGTTTTCCGGGCCTGTACTTTCTGGTGTTAAGGCATGGCCGGTTAGACGTAGGCTAAGGCCGTGATAAGTCTGAATGGTCATGCCTTTTGCATCATCACCAACCAGATCAATCAAGCGGTGGCGAAGTTCGGTAACGGCGTTACGATTAAAACACAACACCAGAATACTGCGTGGTGGTACTTGTTTTACTCGCAACAAATAGGCGCAGCGATGCACCACCACTCGGGTTTTTCCTGAACCTGGGCCTGCCAGAATCAATAAGTTATCATTTTCATGACTGGCGACCAATGCGGCTTGTTGTGGGTTTTGCAAATCATTAACGATACGTTGAAAGGATTGCTGACTGGTCGCTCGCTCGAGAATTTCTTTGCGATCAGCAAAATAACGTTTCACAAATTCTGCTTTATCCAGTGAAAAGTAAGCTACTACGAAACCAAGAGCATGGCTTATTTTTTCTAAACCTTGCCTGGCATATTCGTTAATGACATGAACTTGAAAAATGCGTTCGCTGTAATGTTGGGATAAAGGTTCAAAGTCACCTTTGCTGTATCGGCGGCCTTTTGATTCGGGCAATATCTGAATGGTCATGGCTTGACGAAATACCGCTAGGCCCTTTTGTAAAGTGATGATTTTTTGTTCATGCAAAAAATTCAATGCTCTTTCGATAGCAGCTAACGGGTCTTTAATTTCGGACTGGATAACCGCATCTTGTTTTAGTGCAGCCAGCAAATCTTCTGCTGCAAATTCGACCAGCAAGTCTGATGATGGCGCAGTATTTTTCGGAATGCGTTGGATAATGCAATCCAAAGCAATTTTTGCTACGGTTTGACGAAGTTCAGCGGTTTTTCCCAATGCTCTCCAACCACGATTTAGCTTTGCTGAATATTGATCCAGCCCGCGGTGTTTAATCGTTAAACTACCTTTCATACCTGCTAGCCCTTGTCCGTCTTTACTCAGGCTGGTCAATAACAAGCGCAGAATTTCAGGATTGCTTAGCTCAAAACCAATATCCAGTAGATGTTGATTAATTAAACGCAGTGATAATTGTTGCCATTGTCCAACTTCAGCGTCAGGCGCTTGTTCTTGCAATACTTTGAGCAGGCCAAGTTCTAACTTGACGATTTTTTGTAGCAGAGCCGTTGAGGCGCTAGTTACTTTGTAGCGAACATAAGCAGTCAACAATAAGTTCTTTTGAATTAACCCAGCTTCGGTCATATCGAATAAGGTACGAATAACTTCCTGACTGGCCGTAGATTTTCGCTTTGTTGGCTTTGTTTCGCTTTCATCTTCCAAAAAAGCACTGTGTTGTGCCAGTTCATCTGCACTAAAACCAGCGTCACTTTCGGCATTAAATAATGCTTCGATGATGGCAGACCATCGTTGTTGTTGCCTTTTTGATAGCTTCAATTTGGCGATTTTATTTTTTGCTTCATCCATGTTTTTGACCAACGGTCTTCCTTGGAAAACCTGAGTGCGATTTTCATTGCGTTCAATAAAACCTGCTCGTTCCAACCAGGACACCGCCGTTTTTACCTTGGTATCTGCTGAGTAGTCGGTATTATCAAAAGAAGTTTCAACATGATTGTCCATCAACAATTCGCCTGTTGTTAACACTACATTGCCGAATTGATCCCTTCTAGTTTTACGTAAGCCTTTTAAGATTTGGGAGATATCGCGTTGACTGACCTGGGAGGTAGCTGATAATTTAAATTGAGTATCAATATCATTTTCATCAAACAGCAGAATACATTCCGCATCCTGTTGATCGCGACCGGCACGTCCTGCCTCTTGCAGATAATTTTCCAGGGAACCAGGAATGTCGGCATGAATAACTAATCGTACATTTTCTTTGTCAATGCCCATACCAAAGGCATTGGTTGCGGTGATTATGCGCGTCGAGCCAGAAATAAAATTTTCCTGTATGTGTTTTTTTTCTGCACTATCTTTACCAGCGTGGAAAGCTTCAACTTGCCAGTTTTGTTGCTGTAAATATTCGGCGACAGATTCGGTGTTTTTCTGTTTGGCACAGTAGATAATGGCGCTGCCACTATCATCTTCATTAGCTAATCTTTCCCCCAGTAATTGGTTGATCCGGGCATATTTATCGTTCTGAGTTACCGTTTGCACTTCAAATTGCAGATTGTTTCTTTCCACACCACCTTCAAATATGGTTAATTCCTGAGCCAAATTGGCACGAAAATAATCGACAATTTCATCTTTAACATCCTGTTTAGCAGTTGCAGTAAAACATTGTACCGGCGGTAATAGAGCTTTTTGTTGTTGCGCAAAGTCCTTAATAAACCGTGCGGCATATAAATAATCTGGACGGAAATCATGTCCCCATTTTGACAGGCAATGCGCCTCATCAAATACCCAGCAGCCAATTTCTCTAAGTGCGATGGCTTTCTGAAATGACAGGTTGCGTAATTGTTCAGGCGACACATAAAGCACCGCAATATCGCCCATTTGTATGCCTTGCAAAACTTCGCCCCGTTCTGGAGCGGTCAACATACCGTTTAGTGCCGCCGTGTTCGGTGCGCCGGTTTTATTGCGTAAGTTGTCGACTTGATCTTTCATTAGCGCCTGTAACGGCGAAACTACAATGGTTAAAACACCTCGGCGCTGATATCGGACCAAGGCTGGGAGTTGATAACAGAGCGATTTGCCGCCACCGGTTGGCAACACTGCGAACATCGGTGCATCGCTCATGGCTGCCTGGACGATGCGTTCCTGCAAGCTACTACCATCAGCGGCTGAAGGTTTGGGCCTAAATGCAGAAAAACCAAAAAACCGGTTAAGTTGAACGACTGGGTTGTGGATTTCCTGACAATAGCTGCAAGCGGGTTGATTGCAGGGAATATCTCGTAATTGTCTGAGTATCGGAGCCACATTTTCAAATTTAAGTCTGACCCAGGGAGGCAGCACGGAATTGCCGCCAGCAACTCTAAGCCAGGCCAGGCAATAAGCCAGAGCAGGACGCAACGATGGGTCGGGCAGATAGGAAGCAATCACTTTATTAAGAGCGGTCGCGCAGACTTTACCGGTAGTCAGTTGTTTAAATAGATCAAACGCTTTGCTGGCGGTAGTTGATTCTGCCCCCATCGCCAAAAATGTTTGCTGTAACCCGGTATATTGTTGATTATCAGCAAAGGCGTAATGATAAAAGCTCAGTAGTTCCGTTCCTTGCTGCTGAAGTGCCTGCCACTGGTCTTGGAACAATAATTCGGATAGTCGAGCATCCGCTAAAGGATCATTTAAACTGTCCCGAACCAGTTTGTAGTTTTTTACCAGGCGATGATAAGGGTTCTCTGGGAAAGCGATC
>JAUXDP010000255.1 GCA_030618325.1 Methylococcaceae bacterium
TGCGTGGCAGATAGGCCAATGCGAGTTAGAGGCTCTGATTTTGAGCTAAGTTGTTCCAGTCTGGCTAAAGATAACATCAGATGAGCGCCCCGTTTGTTACCGGCAAGCGCATGAATTTCGTCAATAATAACCGTATGTGCTGTTTGCAACATTTCCCGGCCAGACACTGAGGTAAGCAAAAGATACAAGGATTCCGGTGTTGTAACCAGAATATGCGGGGGGTTACGCTTCATAGCGGCCCGCTCGGCTTGACTGGTATCTCCAGTGCGAGTTTGTGCGCGGATGGTAAAGTCCTGAGCACCATATTCAACCTGTTCTAGCAACGCTCTGGAAATACCTTCTAAAGGCTCCTGCAGGTTTTTATGAATATCATTAGATAGTGCCTTCAGCGGTGATACGTAGACCACTTGGGTTGCATCGGGCAAACCGGTAGTCATTCCCTGTTTTACTAATTTGTCGATTACAGCCAGAAAAGCGGCTAAAGTCTTGCCGGAACCGGTAGGCGCGGCAATTAAAGCTGACTGGTCGGCATGAATAACTGGCCAGGCTTGTTGCTGTACTTGTGAAGCGGAACCGTAGCGCTGTCCAAACCATTGCCAGACTATGGGAGTGAACAGATCAGATAGCATGATGGGCTGCGGTTTGGTAGTTATGGAAAATCGGTACTCCCAGTATCAGGGAAGCTCCGATAACTAATTGGAAAAATCTGTAAAAAAGTTAGTGTATATGACTTCTATTAAGTTTCAAGTGGTTTTGATATTCTCGACACTTCCGGTATTACGGCTCATCACGAACCCTTAAAAAAACGGCAAACCGGGGAATTCCGCTATCAGTTACGCCCTGATGTCGAAAGGTAATAACACTATCGATAGCAGGGGGATTTTCTCGCTCATGATGACTGAAACCACTGCCAATGAAAAATTCTTTACCGTTATCAGTTCTAACCTTAATGGCTCCCATCTTTCCAGTAAACATCCCCTGCCCTGGCCGGTAACCAATAACTACCGCTTCAGCATCGGAAAAGGGTTTTAATTTCAGCAGATCAGCACTGCGGCCACTGTGATAAAAACTGGCTTTATGATGCAGCATTAGCCCTTCACCTCCTTGATCAGTAACAACTTTTAGTCTTTGCATTAGTTGCTTACTGGAAGTTACTTGAAACTGTGGAATGTAGATAAGATAGGATGTGTTATTTTGATGTGCCAACTTACGCATTTCGGCAACTCGTGCCGTAAAATCACCCGGGTGGTTGGGTAGATCAAATACCATTAATTTAATTTTTTTCCAGTCGGGATGTGGTTTTTGTTTTCTAACAATCGAAACAGTTTGCTGATACCCTCCTCTTATCGTCCATAATTCACCATCCAATGCCATATCAGGAAAATCTTTAACAAACCACTTCGGGGCTTTAAGAATATTTCCGCCTCTGGAAATGAGTTGATAACCATCCCAACGTGCACGCACCCCATCCAGTTTTTCGCTAACCCAATATTCAGTTTCATCAACAGAGGGTTGAAAAACTTTGGCTAGCATTAGCTCGGGTTTCTCAACCGCCAAAGCTGAGGAAGATACCAATATAAACAGTATCATTCCGAGAAGTTTTCCTGGACAGGTTCTTTCAGTATGACGAATAGGTTTATTCACAAGAAATGATTTATACAGACAGACGGGGTGGCTTTTGTACAATCTTGGGGGGAAGTGGAAATGGCACGCCCGAGAGGATTCGAACCTCCGACCTCAGCCTCCGGAGGGCTGCGCTCTATCCAGCTGAGCTACGGGCGCATTTTGTAATCTAATGCCGCTCATACTAACATATTTTTGGTTACCATCTCATTACTTAACGGGACTTGCAGACTACCGAGCTATTTTTTTCCTCCCCGGACAATCAATACTTATTCGTTTCATTTTTTTCCCTAGCTTTAAAGCGGTAAGTTGCCCACCCCATAAACAGCCGGTATCGATACATAAGCAATTATTTTTTTGATGAAACCCCAAGGTTGACCAATGGCCAAAAATAATTTGCAGATCGGCACTTTTTCGGCTGGGGACTTCAAACCAGGGCATCAGATTTTTGGGTTGGCTGCCTAAAGGGCCATTATTGCTAAAATCCAGTTTACCATCGGTATCACAGTAGCGCATTCGGGTGAAACAATTAATGATAAAGCGGATTTCATCCATACCAGCTAAGTCTTTGGTCCAAATATCTGGCTCATTGCCATACATTTGTTTTAAAAAATCAATGTAATCGGGGCTTTGTAAAACCTGTTCGGCTTTTTTCGCCATTTTTTGTATTTTTTTAAAACTCCATTGAGGGGGAACCCCTGCATGTAATAGGCAGAAATCATCATTGAAATGAAATAGGGGCTGGTACCTTAGCCAATTTAGCAATTCCTCTCTGTCTGGAGCTTCCAGTATTGGATTAAGTGAGTCTTTAGGTTTGGTTTTTTTTTGCTGATTGGCGACAGCCAATAAGTGCAAGTCGTGATTGCCCAGAACGGTGACTGCGGCATTACCCAAGTCCTTAACAAAACGCAACGTTTCCAGAGATTTGGGGCCACGGTTGACCAAATCGCCACAAAACCACAATTGATCTTTGTCACTGTCAAATGCAATGGTATCCAACAATCGGCGTAATTCATCAAAGCAACCCTGGATATCACCAATTGCATAAATGCCCATATTTTCTAGTGTAAAACCCGAGGAATCGATAAAGTAAAAGGTGGTACAGCGGCAAGAAAATTATCGCCATCTTCTGAAAGCATAGTATATTTTCCCTGCATGACAGCAACCGGGGTTTCTATCATAGCCCCGCTGGTATAGCGAAAGATTTCGCCAGGTTTTATATTAGGCTGCTCACCAATAACACCGTCACCTTGTACTTCCTGAATTTTGCCGTTAGCATCAGTAATAAGCCAATGCCGGCTAATTAGTTGAGCGGACCTAGTTCCGGTATTGGTAATGGTTATAGTATAGGCAAACACATAGCGATCATCTTTGGGGACGGATTGCGCTTCTATATAATGAGGTGTTGCCTCAACTAAAATTTTATTTTTCTCGCTCATAAAACCTATGAATAATCAGTTGACCGTTAATGGTCGTAGTAAGTATTTTAATATAGTCATTTAGTCATCATCAGTTTGGTAGGGTACAATCTCGCTAGACAAATTTGTGAAGAAATCTGAACGGAAAATCCTGCAGAATAGCTCTTAATAAGGACTATAGCCATTATCTGCGAGCGATTCTTTGACTTTTCCGCCCAGATTTTCCACAAATTCATCTTCAACTGATTATTCTAGGTTTAAGGATGATGTATATTGATAGACTGTCTATTATTTATATCATTATTTCAACGTAACTCACAGATATCTGCAAGAAAAGAATGCCATGAATTTTAAAATTGTTGTTTTGCTGTTAATTTTGACAGCTTCCAAAGTGCTATTAGCAGGAGATGCGACGGAATTATTTGTCGCTGCGACATCCGGAAAGCTGACCAGAGTACAAGCTTTACTAAGTAAAGGAGTAGATGTTAACAGCAAAACAGCCAGTGGGCGAACTCCTTTAATGGGTGCCGCTTTTAATGGCAACTACCGAATGGTAAAAAAACTAATGGCCTTTGGTGCGGACATCAAAATAGTAGATAACCAAGGTTCAACCGCGTTAATGGATGCATTAGTATTTGGTGATGAGAGAATTGTTAGTTTGCTTATAGCCGCTGGGGCAGACATTAACGCTATAGATAAGAGCAACATTACAGTCTTAGGCAAAGCCAAAAAAATTGGTCATAAAAAAATTATCGCACTCTTGGAGCAAGCTGGTGCAACGGATTCAGAGGCAAATGCCGAAGAAACAGAGGAAACGGAAGAAGAAGGCAATGCTGATGAATAACAATACAGGAAAACCATTGCACATCCACATATTAGGTATTTGCGGAACTTTCATGGGCGGCCTGGCTTTAATTGCCAGAGAGCTGGGTTATCAGGTGAGTGGGTCGGATCAAAATGTTTATCCACCGATGAGTACCCAATTAGAAGAACAAGGTATTCAATTAATGCAAGGTTATAAGGAGGAAAATCTTGATTGCAAACCAGATTTAGTGGTTATTGGCAATGCTATGTCGCGAGGCAATCCCGAAGTAGAAGCGGTACTCAATCGGAACCTCAAATATGTTTCCGGGCCACAATGGTTATCAGAACATGTTTTGCAAAATAAATGGGTACTAGGGGTTGCAGGTACGCACGGGAAAACCACAACCTCTAGCATGTTAAGTTGGATACTGGAACATCAAGGCTTCAAGCCGGGATTTCTGATCGGTGGTATTCCTTTAAATTTCGGAATTTCTGCCCGTTTGGGTGAATCTGATTTTTTTGTTATTGAAGCCGATGAATACGATACTGCCTTTTTTGATAAGCGCTCGAAATTTGTTCACTACCGCCCAAGAACCGCCATACTCAA
>JAUXDP010000209.1 GCA_030618325.1 Methylococcaceae bacterium
GTCCAGTGCGATCACTACCAATGACTGATGATGAAAAGCAGCTTATCAAAGAACTCTGTTTGTTAACTGCTAAACCCACCATGTACATCGCCAATGTCCAGGATGATGGTTTTGAAAACAATCCCATGTTGGATCAGGTTAAAGCCTTTGCTGACCAGGAGGGCGCTATTGTAGTATCAGTCTGTGCTGCAATAGAGGCGGAAATTGTGCAATTAGAAGAGGATGAAAAACAAGAATTTCTTGACGACCTGGGCTTGAAAGAGCCAGGGTTAAATCGAGTGGTAAGGGCAGGCTATGAGCTGTTAAATTTATCGACTTATTTTACCGCAGGGGTAAAAGAAGTAAGAGCCTGGACAATTCCGGTCGGGGCATCAGCGCCGCAAGCGGCTGGTGTCATTCATACTGATTTTGAAAAAGGCTTTATTCGTGCGGAAATTGTTTCTTATGATGATTTTATAGAAAATCAAGGTGAACAAGGAGCTAAGGATGCCGGGAAATGGCGTTTGGAAGGCAAGGATTACCTGGTTCAGGATGGAGATGTCATTCATTTTCGCTTCAATGTTTGACAATTACTGGCGACATTAATAAAATACTTGGCTCTTCAAAGTCTATTTTCAATGGCGATGTAGCTCAGTCCGGTTAGAGCGCAGGATTCATAACCCTGAGGTCGGTGGTTCGATCCCACCCATCGCCACCAATGAAATCAAGTAGATAACTTGTTTATTATTTATTATTGGGATCACATTTTCTAATGTGTCAGAATTGTGCCAATTATCATCCAGCCTGTCAGCATAATTTGCTAAATACTCTGGTGCAAGATGAGCATATTTGTGTACTATCTGAAAACTTGCCCAAACCACCCAACTCTTGTAAAACATGCAGCGGTGATCCGGTTTGAACACTCCAGCTCGGCCAAGTATGCCTTAAATCGTGCCATTTAAAGTTTTCAATGTCAACGACAGATTGATTTTGGATCCAAGTAACAGGGCAATCATCGGTCGACCATTGACTTTCGGTAAATTCAGAAACTTTCTCAAGTTCGCTAGATCTACACTGGTTAAGCCAAAGAGCTGGTTCATGGCTGGCAGGGATGCGCTGGCTTTTAACATCTGGTAAATTTGGGCACGTTGCTTAATGCGTTGGGTACATAAATCGATTTTCAAGCTGTGATCAATAAAATCAGTGCATCGATCAACGCTATTTCTCAATACATGACGATATTAAACGGTAATAGCACGTCAAATCGAAGGTTTACATTGCAAACTATTGCGCTTCAATGCGCAGCTTTAGATACCCATATGTAATCATTCTTTCATGTTCTTCAAAACTCATTTTCAGTAGCGGTTTTCTATCAATCCTTTAGTACGGTAATCGAGTCAGGTGGGATAAAGACAGTACGACTTCCGGCGCGGAGCCCCAACTTTAATTCTTTTTCTGAGAGTTGGGTAAGATCGGCCATGACGAATGTTTATTATGGCTGATCTTGTTTGGTGTATCGACTTTGTAAGGATTCTGCGAGGATATCTAGCCCACTATCATGCAGAGCGAAAGCATCAGGGAAAAGGCAGTGTCCTCATGTTTACTGCTAGTCTAAGCTAATAAGCCGACCTAATGTGTCCGTAAATTGTCGAGAAAGGCTCGGTGGATTGCTGAATATTACCATCAAGAAGCCACATGAAGAATTTTTCCCATACAGGTTTAATAAACAAACGTACAAAAGGCAATCAATATGTCATATAGTACAGGTTTGTCATTATTCAGCAATTACAGAGCATGAAAGTTATTCATGGAATTTGGGTTCCCGATACAAAAGTAGTTTTTGTTCAAAAAGGCCAGTTTTATATTTGGGTGGAAACGGATGAAGTTAAAACCAGAGACATCAAGGGCCTACATCCTCAGCAGTTACGCGAAAAGGCTTGTTTGGATTTTTTAAAGACTACTTTTGCTTATAATTTAAATCTAAGCGATCCTATCCCACAGTTACACAGCGTTTATTTACCTACTATAGATAACAAACCTTTACCTGATCCAGAGTTGCTTTTTAGTGAGGTGAGTGAGGATACTGCGTTACTGGCATGGCAGGTGTTTGCCTGCCCTTTGCCCACTCCGTTAAAAACTATTGGTGATATTTATTTTATAAGCCATTATCAACTTGAAGATGTGCGTATCAGTGGTGATTTTTTATTTTGGTACTATTTTAGTCAATCATTAAAACAAGTACTTTATAAAGATCAATATATTCCTACGGTTTTAGCCGAAAAATCCAATACTAAAACCAAGCTTTATCGCTGTTGGAAAATTATTTCACCTGCTTATGAGGCTTTAATCGAACAAGCGGTTAAATCAATGCCTTTAGCTTGCTCGCAAATTTATAAAGCTGAATCTTTGTTACGACATTTTGCTGAAGTGATAATTAACCAAATTTTAGAATCCAGTATTCGGCAGCTACCAAGAGTCTTCACTAACAAATTGCAAAATGATTTCTTAGAAACCATTCTCTTAGGTCGCCAATATGATAAACCCATTACCACGACCAACAAAATTCCAGAAGAATTTCAGCAATGGTTCCAATGGCAGCAGAAGTTCTTGCACATTCAGCAACAAAGTACATTGCAATTAGGGTTTCAATTAATTGAAGCTGATCCTGATCGAGTAGATCATTGGCAGTTGAGCTTTGTATTATGTTCGCATAAAGATCATTCTTTTAAGCTCGACTTAGCAGATTTTTGGGCGCAGGGTGAACGTTATCATGAACTCCTTACTCAACAATTCGGTGATAATATTGAACAGCAATTGTTAGTTAATCTAGCGCATGCTGCCAGAATTTATCCCAAACTTTGGCAAGGTATGGAAACGACTGAGCCTGCAAGTTTAATACTTGGCCTGGATGAAGCATTTGAGTTTTTACAAGAGTCTGCCTGGGTTTTGGAGGATGCAGGTTTTAGAGTCGTTATCCCTGCTCGTCTTACGCCTAAAGGACGGCGACGAGCAAAAATGCGCCTTCGCACTGGCAGTAAAAAAACAAGCAGCAGTAACTCTGCAACCTCTTATTTAAGCTTAGATTCATTAACTGATTATCACTATGAGTTTGCCATGGGTGATGAATCGGTATCGCCTGAAGAATGGCAGCAATTAGTCGAAATGAAAACGCCACTAGTACATTTTCGAGGTCAATGGATGGAGTTAGATCGTGACAAAATGCAAGAAATGTTAGCATTTTGGCATCAACAAAAAGACAATCCGGATGATTTGTCGGTCCTGGAGTTATTGAAAAAACTGGCGGAGGAAGGCGATAGCTTAGAAGTTGATGCCAGCGACAGTTTGGCGGATATGTTGTCAAAACTCAATGATAGCAGCCAGTTAAAATCAATTGGGAATCCACCACAATTACTTGCTGAGTTACGAGATTATCAAAAACGTGGGGTATCGTGGTTACGATATTTAGAAACATTGGGTTTAAATGGTTGTTTAGCCGATGACATGGGTTTAGGAAAAACCATGCAAGTGATTACAACGCTCATACTAGAAAAGGAGGCTGGTAAGACTGGGCCGACCTTATTGATTGCTCCAACTTCAGTTATCGGGAATTGGCAAAAAGAAATTGAAAAATTTGCCCCACATTTAACAACCTTCATTCATCATGGTGCTCAACGAGAAAAAGATAGTGCAGCTTTCGCCAAGCTGTGTTCACAACAAGATATGCTGATTACCTCTTATACCTTAGCGCGAAAAGATAATGCTTTGTTGAATAGCATTGCCTGGCATCGCGTGGTATTGGATGAAGCGCAAAATATTAAAAACCCCAAAGCAGCACAAACCAAAGCGATTTTAAAATTTAAGGCTAAACATCGTTTAGCGTTAACCGGGACTCCGGTAGAAAATCGTTTGATGGATTTGTGGTCAATTTTTAATTTTTTAAATCCGAATTATTTAGGTAAACAAACTCAATTTCGCAAGGCTTATGAACTACCGATACAACGCCATAATGATCCAGTGCAATCAGCGATTTTAAAACAACTGATTCAACCGTTTATTTTGCGGCGCTTGAAAACCGATAAAAATATTATTAAAGATTTGCCTGATAAAATCGAAAACAAACAATATTGTAATCTTAGCAAGGAGCAAGCCTCGTTATATCAAGCGGTAGTAAAAGATGTCGAGGAGCAATTGGATGCAAGTGAAGGCATTCAGCGTCAAGGTTTAATGCTATCGACCTTGATGAAATTAAAACAAATCTGTAATCATCCGATGCAGTTTTTACAAGATGATAGCCCGTTTACGGCTGAACGTTCACATAAATTAGAGCGTTTAACGGATATGCTGGAAGAAGCAGTTGCCGAAGGGGATAGCGTGCTAATTTTTACCCAATTTACTGAAATTGGTGACCAGCTATTGCAATATTTAAGTAAAGAAAAACATTATCCCAGTCATTATATACATGGCGGCGTCAGTCGCAAAAAACGTGAGCAAATGATTGCTGATTTCCAAGACCCGGACAGCCCACCGTCGATTTTTATTCTGTCACTCAAAGCGGGCGGGGTAGGGATTACCTTAACCCGTGCCAACCATGTCTTCCATTTTGACCGTTGGTGGAATCCAGCCGTAGAAAACCAAGCTACAGACCGAGCTTTCCGTATTGGACAGAAAAAGAATGTGTTTGTGCATAAATTTATAACCTTGGGGACTTTAGAAGAACGTATCGACGAAATGATTGAAGCTAAACAAAAAATGGCTGATAGCATTATTGGCAATGATGAAAGCTGGTTAACCAAACTAGATAACCAAGCTTTCAAAGAGTTGATCGCATTAAACAAAAACAGCATTATGGAAGGTTAAGATGAGTTCAAAGACTAAAACCTGGTGGGGTGAGCGCTTACTTGATGCGTTAGAAGACTTTACCGATAGTGGCCGTTTAGCGCGGGGACGTGCTTATGCCAGTGACCGTCGGGTCAAGCAATGGCTAATAAAAAAAGGTGTCGTCCTAGCGAAAATTCGTGGCAATACAAATCCATATTTTGGCGTTTATAAAGAACCCACTTATAAAACTGAAGTACAAATGGCTCATCTCACGCAAGCACAATGGAAACCAATCATTGCACGTTTAACCCAACGCGCCAGTTTTATCGCAAAACTGTTGGTTGATGAAATTCCTGAAAATATAGAAGAAGTGTTTGCGGAATTTAAAACCCATTTATTGCCGAAAAGTTATAAAGACTTTAAGGTTTCCTGTGACTGCCCTGATTATGTCGTACCCTGTAAGCACATTGCAGGTATTTGTTATCGACTTGCCAGTATTTTAGATAACAAGCCATTATTGTTATTTGAAATGCGCGGGCTTGCACCTGAAAAGTTGCACCAGGAATTAATAAAATCTCCGCTAGGTAAAATTCTGGCCGATGCGCAAGTGACAAATGTTAGTGAATTTACAGCGGTAGAAAGTTTTTATACCCAGCCTGAACTGATCGCAATGCCTGAGAAAATTCAGCTAAAACAATTTTGGCATGGCGTCGTTCCTTTACCTAAAGAATTACCCCCGCATCAGGAAGCAACTATTCCTGCGGTATTGATTAAAAAAGGCGGGGATTACCCGGCTTTTTGGCATAAGCAAGGCTCGTTTATTGCTGTAATGGAAGATTATTATTTACGGATGCGCAAAAATAATCAGAAACAAATATAAGTTAATAATATTGGAGAAGGCTCATTACAGTTTTGGTATGAACAAGATGCTATTAAGTACCCGAATCGTT
>JAUXDP010000253.1 GCA_030618325.1 Methylococcaceae bacterium
ATGTCCGTATCTTTATTTCTCAACGGTTTGCTAAGCAATTGTTGCAAAATAAAATCTAGCCGATAATAATACCGCACCACGCCATAACATAAGGCTTGAATAAAAGCCCTGTCCTTACCATCTTCAACTAATTCAAGCACACTATTTAATGCCGCAGTTAAAGACTGTCCATCCTTAACAACCTTTGATAAAACCTGTGCTGCCTGCTTTCTTAAACTCATCAAGCTAACTTGATGCCATCAACATCATGTGAATTTAGAAAGGCTTGAATATCCATTCGCTTACCGCCAGGCAACTGCACCTCTAGCAAATTAATAGAGCCACTTCCTGTTCCAACACGCATTGTTTTACCGTGCTGGCTTACCATTCCAGGCGACAACTCACCCTCTTCCTCACAAATGGTTGCACGCCAAACACGTAATACTTTATCTTGAAAAAGCGTTTGGGCAACTGGCCAGCTATTTAATCCTCTAATTTTTCGATCTAGTTCAATTGCAGACAAATTCCAATCTAATACCGCTTCATTTTTTTCTAATTTAGCCGCATAAGTGACCAAAGCCTCGTCCTGTTTCTCAGCAACTAACGTCCCCTGTTCAATTTGTGCCAGCACCTTTTGTAAACCAATCGCACCCAATTCAGCTAACTTGTCATGCAAATCACTACTGGTACTATCTGCTTCAATCACACAGTTTTCTTTATGCAGCATATCACCCGCATCCAATTTTTTAATCACCTGCATAATAGTGACGCCAGTCTTTTTATCGCCCGCCATCACCGCGCGATGAATGGGTGCGGCACCGCGCCATCTTGGTAATAATGAACCATGAATATTAATACAGCCGTGTTTAGGCGCATCTAACACCGCTTGTGGTAAAAGAAGCCCGTAGGCAACCACAATCATCAAATCAGCATTTAATGAAGCTAGCTGCTTTATATCAGCCTCTGTTTTTAATGATTCAGGTTGAAATACAGGGATACCCGCCTCTATTGCTAGTTTTTTTATCGGGCTCGGGGTTAATTTACGCCCCCGTCCAGAAGGTCTATCTGGCTGTGTGTAAACCGCACACAACTCATGTTTTGAATCTATCAACATTTGCAAGGCGGGTACTGCAAAATCTGGCGTTCCAGAAAAAATAATTTTCATTTTTTCTTACCTTGTTGCTTATGAATTTTTTCTAACTTTGATTTAATGCGTTGCCTTTTTAATGGCGACAAATAATCCACAAACAATTTCCCCTCCAAATGATCCATTTCGTGCTGGATACAGACAGCCAAAAGCTCATCAGCCTCCATTTCAAAAAGCTTACCGTGTTTATCCCATGCTTTTATCTTGACATGTTCAGCACGGGTGACCATTTCAAAAAAACCTGGGACAGATAAACAGCCTTCTTCAGACTCTTCAATCCCATCTTTTTCAATAATTTCTGGATTAATCAAACACAAGGGTGAATTTTTCTCTTCACTTGTATCAATCACAATAACCCGTCGATGCACATTAACCTGCGTAGCAGCTAATCCTACGCCTCTATAGTCATACATGGTCTCAATCATATCATCAACCAGTGTAACCACTTGCTTATCAAAATCAGTAACTTCCTTTGCTTTAGTTCGTAAGCGCTTATCGGGAAATTCAAGAATGGTTAGAATACTCAACTAACTCTCCACTTTAAATACATAATGATGAGGATTTTATCCGATTGAGAGAAAAATCTAAACTCTATTGTCGTTATTGTCGTTATTCAACTTGCTTACTTGTTACTGGCCTATTACCAAACTTTATTTTATGCTTCAACCATTCAACTTAGAAAAATCAGTCGCTCACGGTTTCTAGCCCAATGTAATTAGCTTTGCTGTTTGACAGAAAGTTGAATATTTATTCATTTGACACCCATGAAGTGAACACAATAAATTACACCTTAGACTAGCTAAAGCTACAACTGTTACAAACAAAACTTGTAATTTATTTGTAAATCAATTATATATAGCGTCACACCTAAGAACACCATAATAACCTTAAAGGGAGAAAGTTAATGTCTTTATTCTTATGTAATTTATGGCCATATTTGGTCGGTGGTTTGATCGGCTGGCTGCTTAGCGGTTGGTTTGCCCGGCGATTGAAATATAGTGAACCACCAGAACAAAAAATCGTAGAGAAAAAAATAGAAATTGAAAAAATTGTCGATAACCCCGAACACCTTTCACTCATTAGCACATTAAAATCTGAGAATAGCGAGATTGCAAATCTAAAAGCTCAAATTACTACTTTCGAAAATGCTAAACCTGAGATTATAGAGAAAGAGGTTGAGAAAATTGTCGAAGTTGATAACCCCGAGCACCTTAAACGGATTACAGGGCTCGAACAAGAGATTGCTCAGGTAGCTGGCCTACGTTCCAGAATAACAGAACTGGAAAATAGAAAACCAGAAACTGTTGAGAAAATAGTAGAAAAAAATATCGAGATAGATAATCCACAGCATCTGTTAACAATCAAAGAATTAAAGGGGGAAATAGAAAGCTGGAAACGAGGCCCGGTCATTAACCTTCTTGCTGCCAAATCTGCTGGCATCCAAATTCAACAAGAAGATGATTTCACTGCGATAGAAGGTATCGGACCAAAGATCGGAGAGCTTATTCATGCTGCTGGCATCCATACATTCCGGGAATTATCGGAAACTGATCCTTCAGCAATCCAGAAAATTCTGGATAACGCAGGGTCAAGCTTTAAAATTGCGAACCCTGGCACTTGGCCTGATCAGGCCAATCTTGCCGCAAGTAACCGCTGGCCAGCACTAAAAGCCCTTCAGGATATTCTTATTGGTGGAATTTACCCTGATGCATCTGCAAATAAAGCGGGAGAGACAAAAACAGTCGATAACCCAAAACATGTAGCAAGAATCAGTTCATTGGAAAATGAATTAGAAGCGCTTCGAAAAGGACCTGAATTAGACCTCGCTTTGGCTAAGGCAGCGGGCTTTACTGTTAAACGTCAAGGCAATCAAGATGATTTTACGGTCGTTGAAGGTATTGGCCCGAAAATCAATGAATTGATCCATGCGGCAAGTATCCATACTTATAAAGAACTGGCAGGAACAGAGGTTGAGAAGATAAAAAATATACTTAATCAAGCGGGTTCAAATTTCGCACTAGCTAAGCCAGAAACATGGCCAGAGCAGTCCGAGCTGGCAGCGGAAAATCGCTGGGGAATATTACGAAAATGGCAAGATGTACTTGACGGGGGAGAGGAATAATCATGGCTTATAATAACGAAGAATACGTTTCACCCCATTGGGCGGGTTTCAAAAGTTTGTGGTGGACTGTCGCCATAATTCTGTTTCTGTTAATTCTACTGATGTGGTTACTGGGCTATGGCTGTGGTGGTGACAATTGTCAGGTTCCTGTAAAAACGGTGGAGAGGATTGTTGAAAGACCTGCTATAGCACCTGTCGCCATTGCTCCAGAAATAGTAACGCCTGATCCAATACTACAAACCATTCCCGCAAGTTGTGTATTTAATCCACATCAAGCTGAAGCAAACACCAACGTGGTAGCAACTTGTACGGGGGTTGAAGCTGGCGGTAGTGTCAGCATAGCGGGTATGAGTTGTGGTGATGTAAGCAATGGGTTGGTTATTTGTGAGACAGACCAATCTGGATTTTTTGCTGACAACCCTACTGTGATTACGACAGGCGCATCTGGAAAAAGCACTGAAAGTATTGGTGATTTTTCACTATTAGCGTCCTCTCTAATATCTGCAGATATTCCAGCAGCTCGGGTCTACTTTGATATCAGTAGTGATAAGTTACCTGCAAATACAACTGATCAGATATTAGCTTCAGTAATAACTTTTTTGCGTGATAATAGTGAATCAGTAGCCTATGTGTCTGGTTTTCATGATCCTAGTGGAAATTATGAGTTCAACAAGGATCTTTCTAAAAGGCGTGCACAATCAGTTGAAAAATTGCTGCTGGAAGCGGGGATTTCTTCTGAACGTATTATTCTGGACAAACCCGTTGAAACAACGGGAACAGGTGCGTCAAAAGAGGCTCGTCGTGTAGAAGTGACTGTAAAAGTTAACCGATAAAAGAGTATCTTGGCCGTATTGAATATGGACTAGATCAAAAAGTTTTCTCAGACCTGTTACTTTTAGCAGGTTTGAGAAACTATGAAAAACCCAATGTAGAATTTAGAAGCATGCCTTGTTTGAAGGCAATTATAACTTCGATCAGTTGTCCCTTCCCCCGTTACTTCATCTCTATTTTTAACAAAGATGCTTTTTATTTAAAAAATAATTGCCCATTTGATTAAAAATACACAGCTGACTTCACTCTCTTTGAACTGTTAGCCTCCTTGAATCCATAAAGTGCAAAAAGCATCACACTATTAAAATCAAAATACCACTTACCTCACAATTTTATTCAACACACTCACTAAACTATTCATTGACACAAACGAAATCACTTGGAGAGATGATGAAATATAGTAAGCCAATCACTGCCGCAATATTAA
>JAUXDP010000246.1 GCA_030618325.1 Methylococcaceae bacterium
TTGTCCGCCGTATTCCAATGACGACCATGAATCTGTCCAAATTCACACCTTATCCTGGCTCACCCGTGTACAGAGAAATATATGGCACCAACATCAAAGATGATCATTGGCAGAAAATGAATGGCATGAATTTTCTCTGGTCACCGGAAGGAATGGATTTGGAAGAACTGGATAACGAATATCAAAACATCATTAAAAGTTTTTATAAGCAGCATAGAGTGATGCATAAATATGTCACCATGAGTATTAAAAACCCAACCCACCTAATCCGCTTAAGTCGTTTTATTGCTGGTTATTTTCGAGCCAAACTACGGAGTTATTTTCGCGGGCAAAAAGGTATTTTGGTGGAAAATGAAAACCAGTTATGATTATTGAGCAGTCAATGTTTTTGTTGAACAATCCGTTAATTTCTCAACCTTCTGATCTGTAAAATTTTCCTCATAAGCTGCAATGAGCTTACTTGCTTCTTGCTCCCCAATATTCCAGGTTATCCTTGCAAAAGTATAATTTTTAACTTTTGAATGTGCTTTAATTTTTGCATCTACTCCCAGTTGTTCCAATGCTTTCAGCGACTGCTCCGCTCTTACTTCGGTATTATGAAAGCCGAGTGATATTGCACCTTTCATATCGCCAAACTTAAATAGCCAAAAATCACTCACTTCTTTCGCCTCTAAAATAGCTATATTTTCTTCAGCCTGTAAAATCGTTTCGGCTGCCGGATAATAAACCATATAGCCACTGACAACCTCTAGGTCTTTTATATTAAAAAATATATTCTCAGCTTTTACCGAATTCTGTTCATTCCACTTTAAAAACTGTTTTTTATCATCAAAAGGTCCGATTTCAAAACAAAGCAATTTATCTGCTGATCCTTCTGATGCCTGAGAACTATTACTGCGCTCTTGCTGCTGATCTTCACTGGTTTCTGGTACGAGAGTAACTTCACTCAACAACAATATTTGATGCTCGTAGTCGCTTGCTTCTTTTTCTGGTAATGTAATTGGCCTTAAAGCATCTGCTCGCCATTCCCAGACATAGAACATAACATTCCCCAACATTACCAAAAAAAACAAATATCGCATTTAGCTTAATTAATATTCTGCGGCAGAGGCTAGCACAGCCAATCCCTGTAAAACCAGATCAACTTGAATGAAAGCGTCCAAAGGAAGTTCTTTATCTATAGTCTCAGCATCACCACCTGCTAAAATCAGCTGAAACCCCGGATTTTTGAAAACAACATGTTCGATCAATCCTACTATCGAAAATAGTGTACCACTATAAGTTGCTGCTTCGGTGTTATCTGCCAATCCTAAAGGAAACTGTCGCTCAAAAAATTCAAGATTCTCTGCACTTTGAGCAAGAGATTTTTTCATCAAAGTAAGACCCGGGGCAATTAAACCACCTAGATGCTGTCCATTTTTATCCAAAAAATCAATAGTAATAGCAGTTCCACAATCAACGATACATGTAGAAAATGGATACAGTTTTCGTGATGCCAGCATAGCTAGCCAACGATCCACACCTAATTTTTCAGGATGTTTATATGCATTTTTTACCCCATAACCCTCTGCTAAAGATTTAACTCTGCGGATATTGATGCCCGGCCAAAGTTGTAAGGTAACTTGTTGTAATGTTGCCAACCCTCCAGACTCATTAACACAAGAAATTAGAATACAATCAGGGGGGGCGATTGCACCCCATACAGATAACAACCGCTCCTTAAAACTAGTGGAATAAAATATCGGTGTTCCGGAAGTAATTTTCTCATGCTCATGCAAGCCCCATTTCAAGCGGCTATTACCCATATCAATCAATAAGTTCATTTTCCAAAACTAAAACTAACTTCACCCGATGCATAGGCTTTTATTTTACCTGACATATCTTTAAGTAGCAGCATACCCTGATCATCTATGCCTACTACTTCACCCTGTAATTGTTGTTTTCCTATATAGAGCATAGCCATCTTACCTTTTAAACAATCATAAGATCGCCATTCATCAAGGTAAGAGGTAAAATCCACATTGTCATAAGTAGCAATGATACTGATAAGCTTATTAATCAAAGTGGCTGTAAGATGGTTACGCGATAACACCGTTTCTGGCATAACCTGTCGTAGATCAGCCCAATCTTGAGTAATTGTTTTTCCAGCTGTTTCAGGCAAAAACATATTCAACCCTAGACCAACAACAGCAGTGCATGGCCCATCGGCTTCACCGGTAACTTCGACAAGTATTCCTCCCAGTTTTTTCCCCTGCCAGTAAATATCATTAGGCCATTTTAAGCCAATTCCTTCAATATCATACTGCCTTAATGCCCGAACGACAGCCACTCCCACGGCCAAACTCAAAGCGCAAATTGATGATGGTCCATTGGAAAAACGCCAAATCACTGACAAATAAATATTACTGCCAAAAGGCGATACCCATGCACGCCCCCGACGACCCTTTCCCGCAGTTTGATGTTCAGCAATACAAATGGTTCCAGAATCCAAAGCCTGACCAGCTATAGGCATTAAAAAACTATTCGTTGAATCAATTTGGTCGAAGATTATAAGCTTGCTTATTAATTGCTCCACTTCTGAGGTCAACTCAGAATGGATTTTTGACTCAGCAAGCATTTCTATGGGTTGGATTAAGCGATAGCCTTTGCCTGTTACAGCGACACATTCAAGACCTAACTTAGGTAAAGTACGGAGTTGTTTCCAGATTGCTGAGCGGCTAATCCCTAAAGTATTTGCCAGTTCGGTTCCGGAATGAAATTCACCATCGGCAAGGATTTCAAGAATTTGTTTACAGGTTTCAGGAATACCCACCGTCACATCCAGTGGGGGGCAAAGAAGAATTTATAGGTGGTATTAAGTTAAGGAATATTCCGAAATTATTGTAGGTTGGACAAAGCGTAGTGTGCCCAACAAATCTGTGTTGGGCACGTCGTTCCTCCTTTGCCCAACCTACATATTTCCTTAACTTAATGGGAATGGGTAAGGGCCTCCCAAGAATAGAGCGTAGGCTAAGCTTGTTTCTGCCCTCTGATTTGTTGCATTTGCCTTTTAACGACATGTTTAATTAGTAACTCACGATCCTGCTCTTTCATGTTGATGTAATCCAGACCTACAACGTAAGGGAAGTCGTTGTTTTCTGAGTAGCTCATTTTACGGTACACCACTTTACCATAAGTCACAACGATTGCCATACTGGAAGGAAGCAACATTTTAATTTCTAGAAAATCTCCTGCATTGAGCGCTTCCTTACTAGCAAAAGCTAAACCGGATGCGCTTATATTAACTTCACGAGTATTTTCAGCGGAAAAGTCAGCTTCCTGCAACATAACCGAACGCGAGAGCAATTCGATTTTATCATCCATCACTTTAAGATAATCGGCAACATCTGAATCAGATTTTTCCAGCCTACGCATAATCAACTGAGCCTCCTGGTTTAAGACATCCATTGCTACCACCAAGACACTACTACTTAAAATATTATCCGAAGCATGACTAGGCTCGGTTGCCTCTTGCGCATCAACCTTTCTGTATACCAGGTTAACCTCATCATCTATGCGAAAGAAACGCCTTCTATCATCTCCCCTATCAGGGCCAATACTACTTTCCACTCACTATCTCCTGTTATTCATTAACTTCTGGTGCCTGCTGCGCTATTACAATCTCCACTCGCCTATTTTTTGCTCGATTTCCTGATGAAGTATTGGGTACCAAAGGTTTAGTATCCGCATATCCTTCAATATTTATTCGACTCTGATCTATGCCTTTAGCCAGTATTTGATGGGCGACAGTTACTGCTCGGGATGCAGACAATTCCCAATTTGAGCGATACCAGTCAGTGTTAATAGGTACATTATCGGTATGTCCAGCAATCTTGATTCTGCCTTTAGCATTTTTTATTGACTTGGTTATTTTCTTCATCACAGGTTCAAACCCAGATTTTAAAACAGCACTTCCAGAAGAAAAGGAACCTTTCTCTTCAATTCTCACAATAATTTTCAAACCATCAGCTTCAACTGCTACTAAGCCTTTATCTATTTCATCTTTCAAAGACGCTTTAATTTGTTCAACCTGATCTTCTACCTGCTTTTGCATGATTTCTAGCAGTTGCTGCTGGACACTTTCCATATTTTCCGCATCAACATCCAGAGAATCTGATTGTTTAGAAGTCGTTTGCTTGATTTGTTCCAGAGGTGTTGGATCAGTTTGTGCTGGCGAGAAATGCTGAGCAATAATACTGGTACCCATGGGAGTTTCAGTAGCGGGAATGTCTTTTTGTACGCCAAAAGCATTTTCCATTGATTCTGCCATTTTTTTAAATTTCGCAGCGTCCATAGTGGCAAAGGAAAGCAGCAACACAAAAAAACACATTAGCAATGACATTAGGTCAGCAAAAGTAGCCAACCATAAGGGTGCCCCAGCAGGTGGGCATTTTGGACAATCAGCCATTTTTCTTCCTGCTGCTGCGGGAAAATAAGTTAAATTTAAGAGAACCTTGAAGAAGAGAATTGTTAAGTTTCTCCTCACCCAATCCTCTCCAGCAGGAGAGGGATTTTAAACACGATTTTAAGCCCTCTCCTGCTGGAGAGGGTTGGGGTGAGGAGATATTAAAATAAATGCTTTTTTCCATATTCTCTTTAGTTTTACCCATTAATTCACTGAGACAGATCACTAGTCTTCTTCATCAGCTTTACGTTTTTTCTCAGAAACATAAGAATAGAGCAAAGCCTCAAGCACCTTGGGGTTCATTCCTTCCTGAATACC
>JAUXDP010000028.1 GCA_030618325.1 Methylococcaceae bacterium
GAATAGAGGCGTTTAACCAAGTAGATCTTCACCTTTATACTCTCCGCATTTTAATTTTTAGCATTCAGGTGCGGAGAGTATATATTTCTAGGTATACGAGATTTTGATTTTTACCACGAAGGACACGAAGCGCACGAAGTGGTGAATTCAAGTTACAAGAGCAGCTTATTATCCCTTCGTGTCCTTCGTGGTAAAAACCCCTCAAAACAATACCGATAATCTACTAGATACGCGCTATGAATCTGGAAACTATAAAAATAGAAGCACTAGAGCTTCTAGAAACTATAATGGCCTGGGCCGTTAGCCCACAATTCTATGTTCAGGTAGCCGCTATCATTGTGGCTATTATTCTAGCTTGGTTTGTTTTTCGGTTGCTTAGACAGCAAGTTTCTTTTTTTCGTAACGAGCCGCAACCAGGTCCTATTTATCAATTGCGTAAGCAAATTTTCGGTGTACAGAATCTAGTACCACAGGTTTTATGTGTGTTGTTTCTTGGTATTGCCATCCAAGTGGTTCTATCTACGGTCAATCAAGCCTGGTTGGTGAAGATAGCGCAAAGTCTCGCTGTCGTTATTTTGTTGTATAGCTTGATAACTCGATTTATAAAAAATCCTTTTATCAATGGCATGTTCCGCTGGGTTGGAATTCCTTTGGCTACATTACATGTGTTCGGATGGCTTGATAATGTCGTTACTTATCTAGATGGTGTTGCTTTTCAGGCGGGTAATATCAAGGTTTCTGCTTATGCGCTGGCTCGCGTTGCAATTTTTGGATCGATATTATTTTGGCTGGGGAAAATTTCCAATAATGCCGGACAAAAAGCTATTCGTGGCCGAGACGGAATAGATATTCGAACCCGTGAACTTTTTGCCAAGCTGTTTGAAATTGGCCTGTTTTTGGTCATTTTTATGCTTTTACTACAAGTGGTTGGCCTTGAGTTGACTGCGCTGGCAGTATTTGGCGGGGCTTTGGGGGTAGGGCTAGGTTTTGGCTTGCAACAAATCGCCTCAAACTTTATTTCAGGGATCATTATCCTGTTGGATCACTCAATTAGCGTGGGAGATTATATTGAGCTTGAAAATGGCAAAACGGGGATTTTGCAAGAGCTGAATATGCGTTCATCGACTCTAAAAACCTTCGATGGTAAAACTATAGTGGTTCCGAATGAGCAGTTTATTACCACCGCGTTTACTAATTGGACACATCAGGACACTCTTCAGCGTTATGATTTTGAGTTTTCCGTATCTTATGATTCTGATATCCCCAAAGTTCCAGGAGTTATAGTAGAGGCAATCAGGAAGCACCCGCAAGTTTTGGAAGAGCCTGAAGAGCCAGATTGTGAAATACGGGAATTTGGTGAATCCGGCGTAGTTTTCGGGGTTGAATACTGGATGGATGGTATTGATGATGGTGTTAATAGGGTAGAAGCTGACCTGTTGATGATTATCTGGGTAGCTTTAAAGAAAAATAATATCCAGATTCCATTTCCTCATAGGGATGTGCGTATTATTCAAGGTGTCATTTAGCTTTGGCTCCT
Organism: Methylococcaceae bacterium; assembly: GCA_030618325.1. Taxonomy (GTDB): domain Bacteria; phylum Pseudomonadota; class Gammaproteobacteria; order Methylococcales; family Methylomonadaceae; genus JALSJK01. Next base: position 1,538 of record JAUXDP010000028.1, read on the forward strand.
TATAAGGCGCCTGTTCGTTTTAATAGACCATAAATATTTTCGGCCATCTGAGAATAACCTTTGGCATTGGGGTGAACCATATCGGATTTAAGGTCTCGATCCCTCAATATTTCTGGCAAAGTATAAAGATCAGCAGCAATATTGTATTGTTCGGCAATAGTTTGATATATATCTGCGCTGGATGAAGTAAATAGCTTTGGTTCTGGAACTCCCAGTAAAATTACAGCGATATCACGCTGCTTAGCTTCAGCAATCATTTTGCCAAGATTATTAGCTGTTTCTGTTCGTGGAATTTTTCTCAAAATATCATTGCCTCCATGAATCAGGATTAACATTTCGGGCTGAATTTCATCAAGTAAACCAGGCAGTCTATTTACGCCGTCACGACTGATTTCTCCAGGTATACCTTCATTAGCGACTTCGTGGGAGGTAAGTTTGGCTAATATGCTTGGATAAGCTTCTTCGTCTGAAGCGCCAGTGCCATAAGTCAAGCTGTCGCCGAAGGCTAATATAACTGCATTGCTGGATAGTTCTTTTAAATTTACATTGGGTTCGGTGCAGCCCAAAAGGACCAGAGATAAGTATACTAAAAAAGTTTTTTTCATTAATATCCTAAAATACAATTGAGTGCAGAGTCGTGACGGGTAAAAGTATAGTTCAAAAAAATGTTTTAATTACTGGAGCTGGCAAGCGTGTTGGTGCGGCTTGTGCTCGTGCGTTGCATGATGAAGGTTGTAATATTATTATTCATTATCGAAGCTCAATGGATGATGCCAAATTGCTCAATGAACAGTTAAACCGAAAACGACCCGACTCGGCAAAGTTAATACAGGCAGATTTATTAAATGATGAGGCTTTGAAGTCATTGGCCGAAGACGCTATTTTGGCGTGGGGAGGTATAGATGTATTGGTAAACAATGCCTCTGCATTCTACGAAACACCTATGGCTGAAGTGACAGAACAGCAATGGCATGATTTGTTGGGTAGTAACTTGAAAGCGCCTTTTTTTCTTGCGAAATACTTGTCAAGTTCGCTGAAACAGCGGAGTGGATGTATTGTAAATATAACCGATATCCACGCTGAGCGTGGTCTGAAATCTTATCCAGTTTATAGCATTGCAAAAGCCGGGCTAGCTGCTCTGACTAAAATATTAGCCAAAGAATTAGCTCCTGATATCAGAGTAAATGCGGTGGCACCAGGCGCGATTCTGTGGCCTGACAATGATTTGACCGATGCAGAAAAAGTAAACATACTTGAGCGAATTGCCTTGCAACGGAAAGGGTCAAGCGCTGATATTGCCAAGGCGGTTAGTTTTTTAATTCGGGATGCAGATTATGTTACCGGGCAAACCATTAGTGTCGATGGTGGGAGAGCTTTATTTTGTTAAAGTTTGAAGCGTGTCTATACGATATTGCGTTAAATTGGATTTATCGAAATCGCGCCAAAGATCGGCGTAGCGCTTATGATCGACGGGATGTTTCAGGTCTGGTGCTATTTCTGCTAAAGGCTCTAATACAAAGGCGTAGCGCTCTATTTCGTTGCGGGGAATTTGTAGACGGCCATCGGATATTACTAAATTACCGTACAAAACAAGGTCAAGATCCAGGGTGCGCGAAGAAAATTTTTTGCAGTTCCGGGTGCGGCCATGATCTTCTTCAATTTGCCTGAGTATTTTGGCAACTTTTTTTACTTCCAGGTCAGAATCAAAACCGATAATCAGATTATAGAAAGGCTCACCAGAAAAGCCGATAGCTTCACTTTCAAATGTGCTGGAGACTATCAGTTTGCCGAATTGTTTTTCTAAACTATCCAGCGCTGATAACACATTTTTTTCTTTATCAATGTTACTGCCGAGACTGATATAACCACGAGGCATAGTTTACTTACCTCCTCTTTCAATAATGATTCCAACATCGCTGGCACCACGAATAGCACCCTTTTTATTCAAGGTTAATTTGACCCAGGAAACATCAAAGTCGTTCAAAATAAGTTGAGTAATTTCCTCTGCAAGTTTTTCAACCAGAAAAAAACTACTGTTTTCCACTATCTGAATAACGCTTTTAGAAACCGCCTTATAATCAAGGGTATCCTCAATATTATCGCTTTGTGCGGCCTTTTTAATGTCGAAAGCCATTTCGATATCCAGTATAATTTTTTGCTTGGTTTCTCTTTCCCAGTCAAAAATGCCAATAATGGTTTCTATTTCAAGACCACCTAAAAAAATGATATCCATTTTGAATTCCGGTTATTATGCCAATTCGCAATTATTATCGCACAAGTGTACAACTGACGTTTTTCGGATTAAGGTGAAGTGATGTTTGAATGGCTGTTAATTCCAGGTGCCTATTTATTGGGCTCGGTTTCCAGTGCAATAATTGTTTGCAAGGTTATGGGATTACAAGACCCCAGGGAGCTGGGCTCAAAAAACCCAGGGGCGACCAATGTTATGCGCATAGCTGGAAAAAAGGCAGCAGCCATCACCTTGCTGGGCGATATGCTGAAAGGTTTAATTCCAGTATTGATTGCCAAGTTGATGGGGGGCGACTCTACATTATTGGCCTTAGTTGGTTTGGCGGCATTTTTTGGACATCTTTTTCCAGTATTCTTTGGTTTTAAGGGGGGTAAAGGCGTAGCTACATCCTGTGGTATTTTGTTTGGGTTTTCCTGGGTTATTGGAGGCTTGGTTGTTGGTACTTGGGTGCTTGTTTATAAATTATCCAAAATTTCTTCATTATCCGCTTTGGTGGCGGCTGGATTCACGCCCGTATACGTTTGGTTTGTCTCTGGGAGTGTTGAGTTGGTTGTTGCGGCTATTTTAATCTCAGGTATTTTAATCTGGCGCCATAAGAAAAATATTCAGCAGCTGATTAAAGGAACGGAAATTAAATTATGACTGTTCACTTACGCCCGATTTTTGAGATTACACAGCGTTATTTGTCGGGTTCGTTATCTCGCTACTGTTAATCAGTGAGCCCAGCCTACAACAAAATTTTTTATTTTAGATCGCTAATCGGCCAGCGGGGTTTGACATGAATTTCCAGGTTCTCATGTTGACCAGCTAACAAGCGTTGACAGCCGGCATAGGCAATCATTGCGCCATTGTCTGTACAAAACTCCAGTCTGGGAAAGTAAGTACGAACATTTTCTAGTTCTGCCATTTTGGTGAGGGACTGGCGAATTTGTATGTTGGCACTGACTCCGCCAGAAACTATAAGGCGTTTTAATTTGCTCTGTTGCAACGCTCTCCGGCATTTGATGGTCAAGGTATCTGCTACTGCTTCCTGGAAGGCATAGGCAATATCAGCCCTGTCTTGTGGTGTTTGGTCGGTGTTCTGTAAAGTGTTCATGGTGAAGGTTTTTAAGCCGCTAAAACTGAAATCAAGTCCGGGTCTATCAGTCATTGGTCGGGGGAATTTGAATCGTCCTTGGGTTCCCTTAGTTGCCAGCTTGGATAGCAGTGGTCCGCCGGGGTAGGCTAATTTGAGCATTTTGGCGGTTTTATCGAACGCTTCGCCCGCGGCATCATCTAAAGATTCTCCAAGCAAATGGTATTGGCCTAATCCTTCAACCTGGATAAGTAGGGTATGACCACCAGAGACTAATAGCGCAATAAATGGAAATTCAGGTGGGTCAGGTTCAAGCATCGGCGCCAGTAAATGCCCTTCCATGTGGTGGACAGCAATCGCCGGGATTTTCCATGTCCAGGCCATGCTTCTTGCGGTAGTAGCGCCAACCAATAAGGCTCCGGCAAGGCCAGGGCCTGCTGTATAAGCAATGCCATTTATATCTGAGGCTGTGAGTTGATTGTTGCGTAGAATTTGCTGGACAAGCGGAATGAGTTTTCGGATATGGTCTCGGGAAGCAAGTTCCGGCACGACGCCCCCATATTCACTGTGCAAAGAAACTTGACTATGAAGAAGATGTCCAATCAGGCCCTCTTCTGAATTGTAAATTGCGACACCTGTTTCATCGCAGGAGGTTTCAATGCCTAAGATATTCATTAAGAATTTTTGCTAAAAAAATAATAGACAGTATAATAAAGAGTTCATTCTTAATCTGCTGCTGCGGATTTTTATAATTAAGATTTTAACAAACTGAGAGAATTAATGCCGGCAATTAAATTAAAAGAAAACGAGCCCTTTGAAATTGCAATTAGGCGCTTTAAACGCGCATGCGAAAGAGCGGGGGTTTTGTCTGAAGTGCGTCGTCGCGAGTTTTATGAGAAGCCAACGTCAGAGCGTAAGCGTAAGGCTGCTGCGGCAGTTAAACGGCATCTAAAAAAATTATCGCGTGAGCGTTATGCGTTGAAGAATTTACGTCGCGGTCGCCCGCAAGTTTAAACTGTTGTGCAGACACTAACAGGACGCATCAAAGAAGAAATGAAAGTCGCCATGAAATCGGGCGATAAAGATCGGCTGGGCGTAATCCGGTTGATCTTGGCCGCTATTAAGCAAAGGGAGGTTGATGAGCGGATAGAGCTGGATGATGAGCAAGTCATCATTGTTCTCGATAAAATGCTCAAGCAGCGCCGAGAATCAATCAAGCATTATCAAGGAGCGGGGCGTACCGACCTGTCGGAGGTGGAAGAAGCAGAGATTATTGTTATTCAAGATTATTTGCCGCAACCATTAACTGAAGCTGAGGTTGATGCCATGGTCGGAGATGCTGTGGCTGAAACGGGTGCCGCCTCAATTAAGGATATGGGAAAGGTGATGGCAGTATTAAAGCCCAAAATGCAAGGGCGTGCGGATATGTCTGCAGTTAGTGGCAAAATCAAAACAGCTCTTGCCAATTAACTTTTCTACTTGCCGTTCCTTGTGAATGGTCGCTAGCTGGCGAGGCTGCTTATGGCAGGTAGAATACCTAGAGAGTTTATAGATGACCTTCTAGCGCGGATCGATATTGTTGATCTCATCGATTCGCTTGTTCCTTTAAAGAAGTCGGGCAGTAATTTCATGGCCCGCTGTCCTTTTCATACCGAAAAAACCCCTAGTTTTTCTGTCAATCGAAATAAGCAGTTTTTCCATTGTTTTGGCTGTGGAGTCAGTGGTAATGCTATTGGCTTTTTGATGGATTTCAATCATCTGGATTTTGTCGAGGCGGTCGAAGATTTGGCTGCGTTTCTGGGTGTGGATGTTCCTCGGGAACAGGCTAGTTTACCTAGAGTCCAAAACAACAAGGCTAATGTCGAAGAAAGTTATGAATTGCTGAGCCAGGTAGCCGCATTTTATTACGGACAGTTTCGAAATAATCCTGAAGCCCAAAAGGCCATTGAATACCTTAAATCCAGAGGTGTCGGGGGTGAAGTTGCAAAAGATTTCCTGCTGGGTTATGCCCCAGATCAATGGCATATTTTGGAGGCTCAGTTCAATCGGGCAGCTTTGCTTAGGGCGGGATTGCTGGTCAAGACCGACAAGGGTAAAATTTATGATCGCTTTCGGGGGCGGGTCATGTTTCCGATACGTGATCGAAGAGGGAGGGTTGTTGGTTTTGGCGGGCGAGTGCTGGATGATTCTCTACCAAAATATCTAAACTCACCTGAAACTCCGGTCTTTCAGAAAAGCAGGGAGGTGTATGGGCTATATGAGTCTTTAGAGAAGAATGCTAAGCCTAGGCGTATGTTGGTTGTGGAGGGGTATATGGATGTCATTGCCTTGCAGCAGTACGGTATAGGTCATGTTGTGGCGGTGCTGGGTACAGCTATTTCGACAGCGCATTTGGATTTGCTGTTTCGGTTTACTTCGGAGCTTGTGTTTTGTTTTGACGGCGATTCGGCTGGAAGACAGGCTGCGTGGCGCTCAGTTGAAGCGGTGTTGTCTTGCATGAGGGATGGTAGGCAGGCAAGAATTATGCTGTTACCGCAAGGTGAAGACCCCGATTCCTTGATACGGAGCAAGGGTGTTGCTGAATTTGTCAGAATGCAGGATCAAGCGCAATCACTTTCAGATTATTTTTTTGAAAATTTATCTCAAGATCAAGACATGTTAACTCTGGAGGGACGGGCCGGATTAGTGAAAAAGGCAGCGGGTTATCTGCAAAAACTACCCAATGGCGTCTTTCAGGGAATGATGATGGACAAACTGAAAAAAATCGCTCAGGTCAGTGATCTGGATGTTTTTGAAAAGCCGACTAATCTTAAGTATACGAATAAATCTCGATTGCCTGAAAAGCAAAAACAGAATTCACCCGCGCGAACAGCTATCTCTCTATTATTACAGAACCCAGAGCTTGAAAAAGTTGTGGAGCAGCAGGGCGTTGACTGGGAGGGGTTGGATTCTCCAGGGGTAAATTTATTCAGAGAAATTGTTCATAGAATTTCACAAAGTAGTCGACCTTCTTTGGCGAGTCTGGTTGAGGGTTTTCGAGGTTTGGCGGAAGAAAAATATATTAAGCAATTGGGTTTTCAGGTAACTTTGGTGCCGGAAGAGGGGGTTGAGAGTGAATTTTCTGATGCTATGCAGAGGATGGTCAGGCAGGCACGAGAAAATATGCTTGAAATATTAATTGCTAAAGAGAAAAGCCAAGGGCTCGATCAGCATGAAAAGCAATTATTTTTAAATATGCTGGCAAAAAAATAATGGAACCCATGTGTTTATGTTTGGTATAATGATCGGTTCTGTTTTATTTGTCTGGCTTTAAGGGTAATTAATGAATCAAGAACAACAACAACAATCCCAGCTTAAACAGCTGATAGCAAAAGGTAAAACCCAAGGCTACCTGACTTATGCCGAGGTAAATGATCATTTGCCAAGTGATATTGTTGACCCCGAACAAATTGAAGATATCATTGGGATGATCAATGATATGGGGATTCAAGTGCATGAAGAAGCGCCTGATGATGAAGCCTTGCTAACAAATTCGGCAGCAGTAGACGCTGACGAAGTTGATGCTGCAGAAGTTGCTGCGTTGGCCTCAGTTGACAGTGAATTTGGCCGAACCACAGACCCGGTAAGAATGTATATGCGGGAAATGGGTTCAGTAGAATTGTTGTCCAGAAAGGAAGAGCTGAAAATTGCCAAGCGCATTGAGGAAGGATTAAGGCAGGTAATTAGGGCTTTGTCGCGATCAGAAAATGTCATTGATAAGTTTATTGATGATTTTGATACTATTGGCAATGATGATGGTTTGCGCGTTTCAGATATAATTACTGGCTTTATCGATTTGAACGAACCAGACTATGAGGTTGGTCAGGCTATCCCGGAGGATACGGATGAGGACGAGGAAGAAACTGGTCTTGATTTCGAAGAATTTAAAGGAAAGGTTGAGCAGCTAAAAAAGAGCTTGAGCGCAGTCAAAAAAGCCGTGAAAAAATATGGGTATGAACATGAAAAAACTGAAATTGCATTTGAGAAAACAGCCAATCTTTTTTTAGAGTTTAAGTTCGCTCCAAAGTACTTTAAAGACTTCACTCCCATTGTAAAAAATATTACCGAACAAATTCGAGAACAGGAAAAGGTGGTTTTGGATATTTGTGTGAGGAAGGCAAAAATACCCCGCAAAAAATTTATAGAATCATTTGTGGGCAATGAAACCGATTCGGCTTGGCTTGATCAATATTTGGCAGCTAAAGACACTTGTGCAGAAGTACTAGAGGAACATGAAGAACAAATAAGAAAAGCACAAAGCCGCTTGTCATCTGTAGAGCAGAATACAGGATCATCAATAGTTATTTGTAAAGATATTAATCGACGAATCTCAATTGGAGAAGCAAAAGCCAGATGTGCGAAAAAAGAAATGATTGAAGCGAATTTACGCTTGGTTATTTCGATAGCAAAAAAATATACTAATCGTGGTTTGCAATTTTTGGATTTGATTCAGGAAGGCAATATCGGTTTAATGAAGGCAGTCGATAAGTTCGAATATCGTCGGGGTTACAAATTTTCCACCTATGCAACCTGGTGGATACGGCAGGCTATTACACGTTCCATAGCGGATCAGGCGAGAACGATTCGGATTCCTGTGCACATGATTGAAACGATTAATAAACTGAATCGCGTTTCTAGGCAGATTTTACAGGAAAAAGGCAGGGAAGCGACGCCAGAAGAGCTTTCCGAGTATATGGAGTTGCCTGAAGACAAAGTAAGGAAGGTTTTGAAAATAGCAAAAGAACCCATATCCATGGAAACTCCCATTGGAGATGATGAAGATTCGCATTTAGGTGATTTTATTGAGGATTCTAAAATTTTATCACCGGTAGAATCAGCAACTTTTGCCGGTTTGCGTGAGTCAACACAGGATGTGTTGGCTGGATTAACTGCTAGGGAAGCAAAGGTGTTACGAATGCGTTTTGGTATTAATATGAATACCGATCATACTCTGGAAGAAGTTGGTAAACAATTTGATGTTACTCGGGAAAGAATTCGCCAGATTGAAGCCAAGGCATTACGTAAATTGCGACATCCTACGCGATCAGAACAGTTAAGATGCTTTCTTGAATCTGATTAGAATTACACTAGTTATGTTGATTCTTTTGCATGAAGGACAAAATCGCACGGCACAAGGATGTGCCGTCAAAATAAAATACGAGTAGTATTTTATTTTGTGAGAAATGGGAAAATCGCACAACCCATTTCGATGCTTTGTCGGGCCATGGATGGCACGTACAAAGCTTCTAATTCAGGGCCCTTAGCTCAGTTGGTTAGAGCATCCGACTCATAATCGGCAGGTCGAAGGTTCAAGTCCTTCAGGGCCCACCATTAACTATAAAAAAGCCGAAATGGCGGCTTTTTTCTTTAGATAGCAACAACATAGAAGGTGCAATGTGAGTAGTGATTATATTTTTACGTCCGAATCAGTTTCGGAAGGACATCCAGACAAAGTAGCAGATCAGGTTTCAGATGCAGTTCTGGATGCCTTGCTTGAAAAGGATCCCCGTTCAAGAGTTGCTTGCGAGACTATGGTCAAAACAGGGATGGTCATTATTGCCGGAGAAATTACTACCGATGCCTGGGTAGATACCGAGGCTGTGGTAAGAGATATTGTAAAAGAGATTGGTTATAACAGTTCTGAAATTGGCTTTGACTGGGAAAGTTGTGCCGTTCTTAACGCTATTGGTAAACAATCTGCGGATATTGCCATGGGTGTTGATGAAGCAGAGGATCATGAGCAAGGAGCAGGTGATCAGGGTTTGATGTTTGGCTACGCCAGCAATGAAACAGATGTACTAATGCCAGCCCCGATAACTTATTCTCATCGCTTGGTGAAACGCCAAGCGGAAGTACGGAAAAATCACACCCTGCCTTGGCTGCGCCCTGATGCAAAAAGCCAGATTACATTCCGTTACGAAAACCATAAACCAGTTGCTATCGATGCCGTAGTATTATCTACACAACATTCACCGGATATCGAAATCAAGCAATTACATGAAGCCGTAATGGACGAAATCATTCTGCCAGTGCTACCTAAAGAATGGTTACATAAGGACACTAAGTATCTTATCAACCCAACTGGTAAATTTGTTATTGGTGGCCCGGTTGGGGACTGTGGTTTGACGGGACGAAAAATTATTGTTGATACCTATGGTGGTATGGCTCGGCATGGAGGTGGTGCTTTTTCTGGAAAGGATCCTTCAAAGGTTGATCGTTCGGCAACGTATATGTGTCGCTATGTAGCTAAAAATATTGTGGCAGCAGGCCTTGCAGAGCGCTGTGAAATTCAGGTTTCTTACGCGATCGGTGTGGCTGAACCCACCTCAGTTAGTATCGATACCTTTGGTACTGGAAAAATTAGTGAAGATCGGATGGCTACTATCATTAGAGAACATTTTGATCTAAGACCTAAAGGCTTGATAGCTATGCTTGACTTGCTCAAGCCGATTTACACACCTACCGCTGCTTATGGGCATTTTGGCCGCACAGAAGATACTTTCAGTTGGGAAAAGACCGATAAGGTTGAGGCATTAAAAGATGCTGCAGGTTTGAAATAAAAATATAGACAGGAGTTTACGATGAGTGCAACAAAACAGGATATTTCGTCAAATTTTCAAGATTATAAAATTGCAGATATTTCCCTGGCTGAATGGGGACGCAAAGAAATTAATATCGCAGAAACCGAAATGCCAGGATTGATGGCTTTACGGGAAGAATATGGTGAACAGCAACCACTAAAAGGCGCCAGAATTGCTGGATGTTTACATATGACTATCCAGACAGCGGTATTAATAGAAACGTTAACCGCTCTGGGTGCGGAAGTGCGTTGGTCTTCTTGCAATATTTTTTCTACACAAGATCACGCAGCTGCAGCCATTGCGGCGGTAGGTGTACCCGTTTTTGCCTGGAAAGGGGAAACAGAAGAAGAGGCTGAATGGTGTATTGAACAAACCATTGATGGCACTGATGGCTGGCGGCCAAATATGATTTTAGATGATGGCGGTGATCTGACCATTATGATGCACGAGAAATACCCAGACTGGATGGATGACGTTAAGGGCCTTTCTGAGGAAACAACAACAGGTGTCATGCGCCTGTATGAAATGGTTGAAAAAGGGCTGTTAAAGGTTCCTGCCTTTAATGTTAATGATTCGGTGACCAAATCAAAATTTGATAACCTTTACGGTTGCAGAGAGTCTCTGCTAGACGGAATTAAACGAGCTACCGATGTAATGATTGCTGGTAAAATCGCTGTGGTTTGTGGCTATGGCGATGTTGGCAAAGGCTGTGCGCAATCTCTAAGGGGGCAAGGTGCCACTGTATTGATAACCGAGATTGATCCCATTTGTGCATTACAGGCTTCAATGGAAGGCTACCGTGTAGTAACAATGGAAGAAGCAGCTCCGATAGCAAATATTTTTGTAACCGCGACAGGTAATTTCAATGTTATAACTCATGATCACATGGCGGCAATGAAGAATCAGGCTATCGTTTGTAATATTGGTCATTTTGACTCTGAGATTGAAATTGCTTCTTTAAAAAAATATGAATGGGAAAATATTAAGCCCCAGGTCGATCATGTGATTTTTCCTGATGGTAAAAGAATTATAGTACTGGCAGAGGGAAGACTGGTTAATTTGGGTTGTGCTACAGGGCATCCTAGTTTTGTTATGTCGAATTCATTCTGTAATCAGGTTTTGGCGCAGATGGAACTATGGAATAGTGCTGACCAATACAGTAACAAAGTCTATGTTTTACCGAAAAAACTGGATGAAAAAGTGGCTAGATCACATTTAAGCCAACTAGGTGTACAGTTGACTAAGCTTACTGAAGAGCAAGCAAAATATTTGGGTCTTCCAGTTGAAGGGCCTTATAAGCCTGAACACTATCGTTACTAACTAATAGTACATACAACAAGGCCGAGAAACTGGCCTTGTTGTACACAGTAGTATTTCCCTTCAATGTTCTCTTTTCCTTAACACCCCATGCAATCACAAATAAAACATCCCCAATCTTTTAGTTTTGAGTTTTACCCACCAAAAACTGAACAAGGGGTAAGAAATCTGGAAGAGGTTCATCAACAGCTAGCAGAATTAAAGCCGGAATTTTTTTCAGTAACTTTTGGTGCGGGCGGTTCAACACGTGATAGAACCTTCGATTCCGTTGTTAAAATTCAACAAACCGGTGTTTCGGCTGCACCCCATCTATCTTGTGTGGCATCTACTAAAGAAAATATTCGGGATATTCTAAAAAGTTATAAAGACAACGGTATTTCTAAAATAGTGGCACTGCGCGGTGACTTACCCTCTGGAACCATGTCTGCTGGCGAATTTCGCTACGCTAATGAACTGGTCGAATTCATCCGTGAAGAAACGGGTGATTATTTTCAAATCCATGTTGCCGGATATCCGGAAGTCCATCCTCAAGCATCTAATGCAACGGTGGACCTGCAAAACTTTAAACGTAAAGTTGATGCTGGGGTTGATGCAGTTATTACGCAATATTTTTTTAATGTTGACGCGTATTATCAATTTGTTGATGCTTGTGAGCATCAGGGCATTGATATTCCAATTGTTCCCGGGATTATGCCGATTACGAATTATTCACAATTATTTCGCTTTTCCGATATGTGTGGTGCAGAAATCCCTCGCTGGATGAGGAAACGACTGGAATGCTTTGGTGATGATCGTGAGGCTATCACCGCTTTTGGTGTAGAAGTTGTAACTACTTTATGCCAGCGGTTACTGGATAATGGCGCGCCTGGCTTGCACTTTTATACCATGAATCAATCTGCACCCACTTTAGCCATCTGGGAAAATCTGAGCTTTAAGAGCTAAATCCACAGAATTGTAATCCTCTAGAAGGAAGGCATAAAGAACATAAATAAATTTTGTGTTCTTTATGCCTTTTTTATTTGGGTAATTGCCTAAGCATGTCATGATAGTTTTAATCACTAAGTTTTCACCCTAAACAAAGATGAGAGTATCGCGTTTATATCAATCCAGTACGTTACAATCCGGAGAAACTATCGAATTAGATGATGATAGTGCTCACTATGTTAGAACGGTATTGCGGCTGAAAAAAGGTTCAACAATTATTGTGTTTAATAGCCAGGGCGGAGAATACTCGGGGACAATATTAGAATCCAGTCGTAAACGGGTTGTTATCGACATTAATGAGTGGATAGCTTGTAATGTTGAATCTAATTTACACGTCAACTTTGGACTGGCGATATCTAAAGGTTCCAGAATGGATTTTGCCATTCAAAAATCAGTTGAGCTGGGTGTCAATGACATTACCCCATTGGTTACTGAACGAAGCGTGGTACGATTAACTGATGATAGTAAGCAACAGAAAATAAGGCATTGGCAAAAGATAGCACAACATGCTGCTGAGCAAAGTGGTAGAACAATGGTTCCGGCCATTAACGGTGTGGTTAAGCTGGACCACTGGGTGGAAAGCCAAGCAGGACTAAAAATATTTTTAGATCCTAGTGCCCAGAAAAAAATGACCGAATTACAACCAGAACAAGAAAAAATAACATTGCTAGCTGGACCTGAAGGTGGTTTTTCAGAATCTGAAAGAGTGACTGCAAAGGATGCAGGATTTATTCCCGTCCAGCTAGGCTTGAGGATTCTGCGTTCAGAAACAGCCGCACTGGCTGCTTTGGCTGCCGCACAAACCTTATGGGGGGATTATGGATAAACTAAAAGCTGCACTGACTCCACTATTGATATTTCTATTTTGTACGCTGATTGGTTATGTGCTGAGTTATCTAATATTTTTTGGTGTCGATGGCCAGCTAAAGCTTAACAAAATAGTCAGCAAAGCGGTCTTGATCTTGCTGGTCATTAGTATTTATCCAACTATGCGTTGGTTGAAATATAGCAAGGAAGATATCGGATTCAATACTCGATCAATATTTATCAAGCAACTTGGTCAGGGTTTTGTCATTGGTCTTCTTACTCTAATTCCCGTACTGATTACACTTTATGTGCTCGATATTAATGTCTTAAAAGAATCAGCAGATTGGTCGGTTCTGGTTGTATTAAAAAGACTGATAGTGGCTATATTTTTAGCCTTGTTGATTTCATTGGCCGAAGAGCCTCTTTTTCGAGGAGTATTGCTAACCAGCATGGCTAAAAAAATAGGTTTATGGGCGGGTATTGGTATCAGCTCGGTGTGTTATGCCGCTTTGCACTTTATTAAACCGAAAATTGTCATTCCTTACCAGCAAGTTGGCTTTTTTGACAGCTTTGAGCGACTCGGTATAGATGCTATTAATAATCTATTTAATGCAGATATTTTACCTGCATTTGCTGCGTTGTTTATGGTGGGAAGTTTTCTTGCCATTATTCGCCAGCGCATGGGGCTGGGCATGGGGATCTGTATCGGTTGCCATGCCGCCTGGGTAATGCAAATTAAAATGAGCAAACGTTATTTTCAGGCTAATCTGGATTCTGATTGGGTTTGGTTAACCAGTCCCTATGATGGAATTATTGGTCCCCTAGTAGCCTTCTGGATGTTTTTTCTTATCATCATTTATCTTGGCTATTCAAGGCAATCTGAAAAATTGGTTAAATAGGTGATTTCCAATAGGGGTGAGTGAAATCACTGAATTCCATATCAAAGCCAAAATACAATTATATTTCGAATCAACACCTTATGGTTTGGTGTGTTTTTTGCATTAGATTTTTCGAGGGTATAGTTCTCTGCGCGAAGAATCGTGATGTCAATCACTTCCGTGTTTCTTGAATAACATCATTATTGCAACACAAAAAAAGCTATATTCGGATAATTGCGGGTTTTGATGGCCCCCTGTTTTTACTGAGAGAATTTATGAAGAAGAAAAATATATTACACGTGAGCTGCCTTGTTCTTGGCAGCTTTTTATTAGCCAATACTGCCTTTGCAAGAATAGCTTTATCTGTAAGTGCTGAAGATATTAATGCTAGTTCATCGGTATACAACTACGAGATACAAACAATTTGCAGTGGATTTTGTATAGATACAATTGGTGGGGAACCCATCCCAACATTGTTTAAAACGAAAGACTTCTATGTTCCCTATTTTTCAGATGCTGGAATATCCAGCATTAGCTCACCTGCTGGTTGGTCTTCTGTGATTGAAGGGGCGAATGACCTTTTTGACTTGGGGGGCGGTGCTGGCGTTATACATTGGGAAGCTTCAGTAGGAAACGAACTCGCGCTAGATGATTCACTCAGTGGGTTTATTTACTCAAGCTCTATTGCTAGTTCTGTTAAAGCGCCTTTTAGAGTTATTTGGTCCAATGGTAGTTCTCGTGATGGCGATCCTCCGATTCCTGCATCTCCGTTAGCTTTAGCAGCTGGGTTGCCAGCTATAGTTCCAGTTCCTGCGGCAGTATGGTTATTTGGCTCAGCTATGTTTGGTCTTCTGGGTGTCAGCAGAGGAAAGCAAAGATCAGAATTACAACAAGCAGCCTAATCCCTAAAATTATCAAATTGAAGCGGCATATCCAGCTTTTGTTCTTTTAACATCTGGATAACATCTTGCAGGTCGTCGCGCTTTTTACCTGTTACTCGGACTTTTTCGCCTTGAATGGCTACCTGCACTTTTAATTTTTTTTCCTTGATTAGCTTGACGATTTTTCGTGCAAGGTCTGTTTCCAGTCCTTGTTTCAGCGTGATGATTTGCTGTGCAGTTTTGCCAGAGGTGTGTGGATCGGCTATATCCATACACGTGATGTCAATGCCCCGTTTAGTGAGTTTATTCTGAAGAATATCAAGCATTTGTTGTAGCTGAAATTCTACCTCGGCACGCATAGTAATGATTTCGTCTTTATGATCAAAATGGGCGCCACTCCCTTTAAAGTCAAAACGGGTGGTTACTTCTCTGTTAGCTTGATCCACAGCATTAGCGGCTTCATGCATATCATATTCGGAAACGATATCAAAAGATGGCATTATTTTGTTCTCATTTATAAAGCTATTATTCTAACCTAGAAAAATTAGTCGTTCACGGATTCTTGTTCTATCTAGGCTTCCATTTTCTTTCTGAATATAGTTGTACAAACTTATCAAGTTAGCTGAACAGACTAAAAAATCCATTCAGAGGCTTTAACGGAGCCATTGAGCGAGATACAGTACCCCTGCTGCTTTTATACCGTCCGAGTTTACGCGATTGCCCCATTTATTCAACAACACCAAGTGTTTTGCGAAATTCTGCCTCAACTGCTTTTCTCGCATTTGGCACCTTCATTTCCACTTCCTCCCAGACCTTCATGAATTTATTTTTCAGTTCATTCTGTAGTTTAGTATTTTTTCCGGC
>JAUXDP010000201.1 GCA_030618325.1 Methylococcaceae bacterium
TGGGATAGTGGCTCCTGCCAGAGCTGCACAAATTAAATTGACGACCATGGCGCAGCCCAGCAGGAACCCTATGCCTGCATTCTGAAACCAGATTCCGGCAACAATCGCGACAATGACAGCCCAAACTACCCCGTTAAGCATTCCTACCGAAAGTTCCTTAACAATTAAACGCATAGCATTGGAATCACCTATTTGGCGCAAGGCTAGGCCTCTAATTATTAATGTTAGGGTTTGACTGCCAGCTATGCCGCCCATACTGGCAACAATGGGCATTAATACAGCTAGTGCGACAATTTGATCTAGTGTAGCTTCAAATAACCCAATTACCCATGATGCGAGAAAAGCAGTTAGTAAATTAATTCCGAGCCATACAGAACGTTGTTTAGCACTATCAACTACGGGTGCAAACATATCCTGTTCTTCATCTAGGCCGGCCATACTCATCAACGAATGATCAGCTTGGTCGCGGATTACATCAACTACATCATCAACTGTAATGGTTCCAAGCAAGCGTCCATTTTCTGATACTACCGGGGCGGATAAAAGATCGCGTTGTTCAAAAAGTAGAGCGACTTCTTCGGCTGGCATGTTGTAGGGTATGGCGCTCACATTTGTATCCATCCAGTCTGATACTAACGAGCGAAGAGGTTTAGTTAGTAATATTGATAACGGTAATATGCCTTGAAAAACATTCTCTTTATCAATTACCATCAGGCTTTCAGTTGTTGCTGGAATTTCACCACGCCGGCGTATGTATCGCCAAGCTACGTTAAGTGAAACATCGCCACGCATGGTTAATGCTTCAAGTTTCATCAGGCCGCCAGCCGTATCGTCTTGATAAGACAATGCTGACTCTAATCTAGCGCCTTGTTCTACACCTAGTTTGGTTAATATCTTAGCAACAAGACTTTCTGGAATGGCTTGAAGAAAATCAACCAGGTCATCTGATTCCAGGCTGCCAGCTGCCTGAATCAGATGATCATTGCTAGTATTATCTATGAGTCCTTTGGCAACTTCCTCGTGCATATCCACCAGAATGCTACCCATGATATCTGGGGAAATAAGCGACCAAACTTTTTCTCTGTCTTGTAGATGTAAACCCTCTAGAATATTTGCAACTTCTGCGGGGTAAAGGCTATGAATATAAGTTCGCACTTCATTCAATGCACTTTCTTTCAATAGTGTAGAAATCTGTTCTAGATGCTCAGCGGTATGGTCTATTCTTTTTGTTTCTGGCATAGCTATTTTGCTGAGAGAAAGGGCCTGAAACAGCCCTATAACTGGGTTGTGTTACTGTTTCAGTAATAATGTGGCTATCGGTGAAAAAAGATCGATAGAAAATTATGATTGTAGCGGTGCGAAGTACAGTGGCGATCAGTATTGTGTAAAGATTCGCATGATTCAGAAAAAGAAGCCGATTAACCAAGTAAGTTTATCGGCTTGATTCCTTAATCTGTTATATCTCACCGCCTTTTCTCAAAAAGTAGTGCAAGAATTTACATTTGAGTACCATTTCATAGCCTTCTTTTTCAACCACTTTGCAGGTTTCATACTTTTCCCGTCCAGGTGTTGATTGTTTTCTAATTGCACCATCTACAATTGAATATTTTAAAGGAATTTTAATGGTGCCGGTGCGGCCTCTGGTGTCTTTGGATTTTGTGTTTAAAGTGCCATCTTTTTTGAACTCCCAAATAGTATTAATTGACCGTTTTTCTTTATCTAGAGCCATTGCTTCAGCATATAAGCTCCATACTCCAAGTATCTCAGAATTATCTTTTAATGTGACATCTGCCCGGGTTGAAAAAGTCAGGAATAGAGCTGCTAAAAAGAGTGCTTTGGTAATTGTTTTCATGTTGAATCCTTACTCAGTGCTGTGTAATGACTTCAAATTATAACATAGCGTTTGATGTCTGATATTCCAAATCCTGTGTTAGGATAACGGCTTTTTATTAGGCAACTTGGTTCAATAAATATTTATGGGTATTGAAGATAATTTTGAACAACAACCATTAATGCAATTTACGGAAAAGGCGTATCTGGATTATTCCATGTACGTTATTCTTGATCGGGCCTTACCGCATATTGCCGACGGCTTAAAACCGGTGCAGCGGAGAATTGTCTATGCCATGTCCGAGCTAGGCCTATCAGCACTGGCCAAGTATAAAAAATCTGCCAGGACGGTAGGTGACGTACTGGGTAAATATCATCCTCACGGTGATTCTGCCTGTTATGAAGCGATGGTATTAATGGCACAGAATTTTTCTTATCGCTATCCACTCATTGACGGCCAGGGAAACTGGGGCTCTCCAGATGACCCGAAGTCTTTTGCTGCAATGCGATATACGGAATCGCGTTTGACGGCCTATGCGCAAACTTTACTCAGCGAACTTGGCCAAGGGACGGTTGAATGGACGGATAATTTCGATGGTACATTAAAAGAACCGGAATTGCTTCCAGCACGATTACCCAATCTATTACTCAATGGTTCAATGGGTATTGCCGTAGGGATGGCGACAGATATTCCGCCACACAATCTTCGCGAAGTGGCAAGTGCTTGCATTAAGTTATTGGATGCCCCTGATTGTAGTGACGAAGTTTTGTTTGAATCTATCCTGGGGCCGGATTATCCGACCGATGCTGAAATTATTACGAGTAAAGAAGATATTCAGGCCATGTATAGGTCTGGAAATGGTTCAATTCGGATGCGGGCAAAATATGAACGTGAAGGCGACAATATTGTAATTACTGCCTTGCCACATCAGGTGTCCGGGGCAAAATTGCTAGAGCAAATTGCCGCACAGATGCAGGCAAAAAAATTACCGATGATTGAGGATTTGCGTGATGAATCCGATCACGAAAGTCCAACCCGTTTGGTTGTAATGCCTCGGTCCAAGAAGATTGACATTGATGCGGTTATGTCACATTTGTTTGTCACTACAGATCTGGAGAGAAGCTATCGCGTAAATCTAAACATGATAGGCCTGAACGGTCGGCCACAGGTCAAAAACCTGAAACAGATATTGGTGGAGTGGATAGCTTTTAGGACTGAAACCGTTCGACGGCGTTTGCAATATCGTTTAGATAATGTGTTGGCTCGATTACATATTCTTGAAGGATTGTTGATTGCCTATCTGAACATTGACGAAGTAATTGCCATCATCCGCAGTGAGGACAAACCCAAGCCGGTATTAATGGAACGTTTTGGTATTTCTGATATTCAGGCAGAAGCTATTTTAGAGCTTAAACTAAGGCATCTCGCCAAACTGGAAGAAATGAAGATCCGTGGTGAGCAGGATGAACTGGAGAAGGAACGTGATGCACTAACCAAAACTCTCGGATCCAAGCGGTTATTAAATCGATTAATCAAAAAAGAAATTGAGCGCGATGCGGAAAAGCACGGTGATGATCGACGATCACCAATCGTTCAGCGCGATGCTTCTCAAGCGCTGGATACAACATCTTTAATTAGTAATGAACCGGTTACTATCATATTGTCAGACAAAGGCTGGATACGTGCAGCAAAAGGACATGAAATTGATGTTACTACGCTAAATTATAGATCTGGAGACGGTTTTTTAAGTGCAGCATATGGAAGGACCACTCAACCAGTATATATTCTAGATTCAACAGGTCGTTGTTATACGACAACAACCCATGATTTGCCTTCTGCACGAAGCCAGGGTGAACCGTTAACCGGTCGGCTTAAACCACCTGCCGGGTCATTGTTCAAATATTTGCTTTCGGGTGATTCTGAAGACTGGTATTTATTTGCCAGTAATTATGGTTATGGTTTTAGAGTACAGTTAAAAGAGCTGGTGAGTAAAAATAAGGCAGGGAAGGTAGTTATCTCCTTGCCTGGTGAAGCAGAGGTTCTGCATCCTGCCTTGATGGGAAATGATTCAGATTTATTGGCTGTTGCTACTCTGCAGGGGCGCTTGTTAATCTTCCCGGTATTGGAACTTCCAGCTTTAGTGAAAGGTAAGGGCAATAAACTGATTCAGATTCCTACGAATGACTTGAAGACAGGTACAGATAAAGTTATTTCAACTGCTGTAATTGCCCGGGATGGCTTTTTAAGAGTCATTTCTGGCAAGCGGCACTTGACCTTGAAAACGATTGATATTGAACATTATACGGGTAACCGAGCGAAAAGAGGGCTAGCTTTGCCGCGTGGTTTTCGCCGTGTGGACGAAATATTAGCGGAATAGGAGGTTGTCAGACGGCAACCTCCTATTCTTGTGCAACCCATACCGAACTTAAATTCAGTGCCTTTTTTGCTCTGGAAGCATAAGAGCCTGCCTCATATTTAGTTTTAAACCCAGTGACTCTTAACCGGTACCACTGTTCTCCTTTTACCTTAACGGGGGCGATTTCTACAGGAATGCCTTTGTTTTTAAATTCAGTCGCTTTCTTCTTGGCATACCAGTCTTGTTTGAAAGAAACAAGATTAACGGTCCAGTCTGCTAAAGGTTTTGCTTTGCTTGCTTTTTTTACCTTTTTTCTAAGCTGGGGCGAGGGTCGCTTGGCAACGGAAGTTGCGAGGGTTTTAATTTTAGTTTCGATATCGGTTACTTGCTTTTGCAGGTTGGAGAGGGTGTTTTGTAATACTATCTCACTCTCACTGGGTTCATTGGTTTCTGCATTAAGCTGATTTTTCAGTGTAGCCAGCTGGGTCCTTAATCCCATTTGGTTGTTGTCTAGCAACAAATATGAGTCTTTTAAGTTCTTTAATGTTTTTTCTGTAGTAATGTCTGGTTCTGATGTAGCTTCTTCCATATCAGTTATCAAACCATTCATTTCTGTAATGGTATTATTTAAACTGTTGTTTTGAATAATTGCTACGATCGCAATAATGCTTGCCAAGGCAGCAATACCCATAGCGATACTGGTCAAAAGCTTATTCTTTTTATTGGTTTCTTCTTGCCCAAGAATTGTTTTTTTCAGTTTCTTGTTTAATTGATCAACATCGTCAGATGGCTCAGCTGATTGCTGTTTTAATTCGTCCACTTCTGCCCACAGTTGGCCAACTTGCGCGGTTAATGCCTCACCAATAATGGAATCAGTGGTTTGAATACTTTCGTTAACTAATGTTTCCTGGTTGGAATTCGGGTCGTCGTTTAAGGAGTTGATTAGAGCATCTTGGACATTTTGAGATTCAAAGGGTTTTTCTACAAGTTCATTAACACTCTCTAGATCGGGAGAATCAGAGGTAACATCATCAGAAGTGATATCAAAATCGTCAATGTATGAATCATCATCGCTTGCTGATGTCTGCGATGACTCATCTACAGTTGGGGAAATTTCAGCTATAGGTTCCGGGGCAGGATCATTAGGTTGAGAGAATTCTTCTAGATCGTCATCAGCGAATTCGTCAATTTCCTCCAGATTCTCTGTGTTTTGTTCAATATCAGGTGATTCAAATTCATCAGTCTCATTGAACATTTCATCCATTAACAATTTTTCAATTGCATCGTCATCATCCAGAAAATCCTCTGTTTCAGATGATGAAATATTTTGTTGTTTGGACTCCCTGTCGAGAATGTTTGACTCATCTATTATAGGGGTTTGTTTATCTGCCATGGTTATTCCCATCTTTTATTAAAGCCTGTTTAAGAAATACAGCAGACCAGTTTTGTTTTCGTAACTACCGGTGGCTCGTAGCGATCTTAACCCGGCTCTCTTAAGTAAATAAATATGTGGTTTATTTCCGATAGAGTACGTGATGCCCTTATCTTATGTCGGTAAACTTAGAAAAATCAGTTACTCTCGGGTTTTCGTGCAAGCGCTTGTTTTAGCATTATTCTCAAAAAAATGTTTCTTAACAATGGGTAGAAGCTAATATTTTTTTTAAAGCACTGTAAAACCAATATCTTGCATGATAATTATGTGTTCGACTGTTTTTTCTAGGAAAAATTAAGCAAACATAATTTACCATAATATTCC
>JAUXDP010000189.1 GCA_030618325.1 Methylococcaceae bacterium
AAAACAGCGATTTATAAACCAGTACAGTCAAGATAAAGAAACGGCAACCATCTTAACCTCATCCTGCCAATTGGCTGACTTTTTCGAAACCGTTGTTAAGGAATCAGGCTGTGAAGCCAAGCTTTGCAGCAACTGGGTCAGCGTTAACTTTCTTGGTGCATTAAATAAAGCAAACCTTGAAATAAATGAATCCCCTATTAAAGCAGAACGCTTAGCAGGGCTATTAAAACGTATAGCAGATAACACAATTTCAGGAAAAACAGCTAAACAGGTATTTGATGCCTTATGGGAAAGTGATTTAACCGCTGATGAAGTTATTGATCAGCAAGGTCTAAAACAAATTACTGATAGCGGTGCAATCGAAGCGATTATCGACAAAATAATTGCCGACAACCCAAAACAAGTTGAACAATACTTAAGTGGTAAAGATAAAGTCTTTGGCTTTTTTGTCGGTCAGGTAATGAAAGCTAGTCAGGGTAAAGCCAACCCTGGTGAAGTGAATAAGATGCTGAAAGATAAACTTAAATAGTAAAATAAAAAGGGGCTAGACAAATCCAGCCCCTTTTATATTGGCAAATATATGTAAGTCGCAAAATACTATCGCCATTCCAAATTACAATCTATACAGATTATCATCTAACGGGATAGCCTCTTTGCTCCGAGGCAACGAAGCGGCTCTAGAAAAATTATTAATAGAACTAAACTACGCTCCTAATCGCTTGATAGTTCATCATATTCCAACAACATATAATGCGCGCCCTTTTTCTTTTTAAGCTTACCATCGTCACTCAGCAAAAGAAGTCGCTGCTCTCCATTAACCGTTACCGGAGCAATTGATTCTACATTTTTTAAACTTATCATTTCTGGAAGGTTTATCCGTTCAGGCGTTTGGTCAGGGTTTCCCTTCCAAAACCATAACTGTGATTTCAATTTGCCGTTTTTTCCTTTTATTTCATTACTCATTAAATATCCTTTCAGATGAGTGTCATAGTCCAGTGAACGAATTCCACCACCATCAAGATCAAGAAGAATGACTTCACTAGCAAATTTTGCCTGTTCATTACGCTCAAAAATGCCAACAGGGTTTTTCAAAGTAACGAGCATTGATTTACCATCGATTAATGGCGCTCTAAAACCTAATAGTAAACTGTTTTGTTCTTTGTCGAAATTAAAGGCTTCAATATTGATTTCATTAAAATTAATATTTTTGTCTATGCTTTTCTCTAAAACACTCTCCAGAATACCCGATTCTTTTAAGTGATCGACCAAATTAGTGTAAGTACCAATATTAACCACCTCATTGCCATCAATCTTGAATCGTAACATGAGCTCACGTTCTTTCTTGCGTTTGCCTTTTTCAGTTCGAGAGTGGGAAGTGATAGCATAAATATAGCCGCTTGAACTCATGGCCAGTCCTTCCAGGTCATTGAGCTCTCTTTTGAATGACTTAAGCAAAAAATTATTCAGCATTGCGTTCTCTGAGATACTGCCGTCAGGGCGAAATTCGACAATATTCAATGCCCTGGATGATTCATCTTCAATTATCACCAATCGGCCGTCGGGAAGTTGTTGAGCAGCTGAAGGCTCGTAAATATTTTTAAATCTGGAAATGCCTACATTATTAATTTTCACAGATACGGCATTTACTGGTGGGGAAAAATAATCATAAGACTTGATAGCCAATAAAGTCAAAACCGATAAAATAATTCCCCAACGAAAGACGGCATATGAGATGCGAAGCATCTTGAATTTTTTGGCAGCCATCATACCCAGCCAATAGAGCTGCTCACTCATCTTCTCGTAGATCTGTTCCTGGTTGCCCAATAATTCATACATGCGTTCGATATACTCAGCTTTGGAAAGTTTGGCCCGATCTTCGTAAAGCAGGATGTTTGATTGACCATCAATAAAAACTTGATCAGCATTATAATAACGCTTAAAGCTACGCAAACTAGTTTTCCCAGTTAAGACATCCTTAATCCAGCTGAATATTCTGGTATGTGTCGAGGATATACTAGGGGATGCTGCATTTAATGCAAAATAAATAGAGATTGCTGAGGTAAATAAAAATAATGTCGAAGGTATTAAAAATAAGGGGGTGGCGGCATAAATAAAACCGCCTGAAATCATCAAAGCAGAAACAATAAAGCCATTAAGAGAAATCATAATATTCGCTTTAGTTGCGGCAAGTGCGATCAGATCCAGCTCTGTCCGATAGGAATTTCGAAACATGGTTTCAACGCCTTTGGCTGAGCCAATTTTTTTCTTTTTATCAGATTTTTTGTGCTCATCAAACATCTCATTATTTTCTATGATTTCTAGCTTCACTTTATTTTTTTTACCCATTGCTTATACCTGGTTTTTATATATTAATTTTAAGACTAAAAAAATACCTGGCCACGAAACTGCAGGATATTGGCGTTTTCATCTACGGCGTTGCGGTTGGGGTACGCGTCAACAAAAATGTAGTTCAGCATAAACCTGACGTTGTAATTTGCATACCAGTTTAAGCCTAAAGTATAGTTATCCTGTTTGCCTCCTTGAATATCATGATCATCCAGGTCTATGGTACTGTAGCGAAACGCTATCTCCCAGGCACCATATTGATCTAAGGGGTTGACAGGCAAAAATTCTCCATTCTTGACGCTGTAAGGCCGCGATTCTCCGGTAATAAAATAGCTAGCGTAAACATAGCCTCCATCGAAACCCAAATCACTCAGGTCATTCCGATGCACATGAGTATGAAAATATTCACCTTGCAAAGAGAATGGCCCATAGACTGCTGCCATTTCGGCGTTAAGTTTAAGTGTGTAATCGCTATTTTCAATTGTGCCTGTGTTGACCAGCCGCCGGTTTGTGACAGATGATTCGGGGCGAGTTCGAAATTTTACTTCATCGTTTGAGTCTAGCCTTCGATATTCACTGGAAAAACCCAAATGCAGTAACTGTCCTGGCTTATAAAATGGTGCCAAGGTTGCCCGCCCAACTAGTCCCCAGCCATCATCAACATCATCATCTCTAGTACCGTTACCCTCTCCAAACAGACCGCCTGAGAGACTCCAATAATCGCCATAACCACTTGCTGCAAAACCTAAGTGATAGCTTGGAGCAAATTCATTAGGGAGTGCACGCTCCATAAAGGTGATAACATTAGAACTGGTCATTTCTTCAAGACTAAAAGGTTCTTTAAAATGTCCTAATTTGAAAGAAGCATGTTTCCAGCCATTGTAGCTCAACCATACAGCCTTGGCGCCCACATCGCCTTCCTCAGCAAAATCGATTTCTGCCTTATAGCGCCAATCACGGAATAATCGTCCTGCCAGCTTTATACGGGCACGCCTTAGAATAGCACCGCTAGCCATTTGAGTGATATCGTCATCAAAATGAGCGAAATCAGTATGAATCCTGCCACCTGCCTTAAATGAAAAATCACCATTATTGGATTTTATTTGAAGACCTTGTTTGTTTAATGTAACTTTAGTATTAGCAGGCTTGGTAACAGTACTGACTTTTTTATCAGTTTTCTCAAGACGTTTGCTTAGTTGCGTTTGCTGTTGTAATACCAGTGTGCGTAATTCTTCTATCTGCTGCTGTTGCCCTTCAAGCTGTTTTGCTTGCGACTGCAACAGCTGATAAAGTTCTTTAGTATCCACCAACATTTCTGTGGCCTTTCCGGGTAAGGAGATTAGAAGTAAAACGCCAAAGGTATACGATATAGTCAGCTTTTTCATGCCGCACCCAGATTAATTTGTTTAGTCGAATCGATATCACTTAAATTAGGTTCTACATTTGCTGGTAACAAATGTTCCTGAACTGCAGTTTTTGTTTTAATTGGTTGATATATCATGATAGTTATTTTCCAGAATAACAGCTAAATAGTCCCGAAAGGACTCTTGCGTAGATATCTTGGAAGATATGGGAATCATTTGAGCTTACAGATTCTACGGGATGAGCCTCTTAATTTCATCAGTACTTAGTCTGATTCTTTTCCGACTTTAGTCGGATAGGTTTCTGAAAAACTGAGTCTATAATGATCCAATGACAAATGATACTCGTACTGTAGATATAATGAATGAAGAGCCTATTTTTAAAAACGTGAGTCTAAGCGAAGAGTTTGCTGTCGTCAGTTTTATTGTGTTATTACTGGGTTCGCTTATTACCGGGTGGTGGGTGGCCTGGAGCATAGAACGTGGCGTTATCCAGCAAACGGCACTCACAACGATACAATTTCAAGACAGTTTTGTTTCTCGTCTGATTGGTGAGTTGTCAAATGCTGCCCGACTGAATCAAAATAGTATCGCTCTGCTGGAAAATTTTGATCAAAATTCTCCAATCGGCAGACAGATTGCCTATCTTAATCTTTGGGGAAAAGACGGTCGTTTGGTCTATAGCAGTGATCTGTCGCAAATTGGTAAAGTATTGCCGGCCAGAACAGAAATTACCAGCGCCTGGAGAGATAGAGTAAGCTGGGATATGGTTGATCCCAAAGATCTTGAGTATGCTATCCTCGATAGAAAAAAAGGAGATTTGATCGAGATTTTTAGCCCAATACATCAGGCGCGTTCGGATCGTATTCTGGCAGTGGCAGAAATTTATTTATACACCGATGCACTTCAGGCCCAAATTTTTCGATCTCAGGTGCACAGTTGGGGGCTGGTCATTGCGGTAACGCTGAGCATGTTTTTATTACTTTACCTGCTTGTGAGGAGGGGCAGCCGGACAATAGAAGCACAGCAGCATACGATGAAATTACAGCTTAAACAACTGACTGAACTACTCAACAGCAACAACGAGCTACATGAGAGTGTCAAACTGGCGTCAAACCGTAACGCAGAAATCAATGAATCATTTCTGCGTCGAATCAGTGCAGAATTGCATGATGGCCCCGCACAAGCGCTGGGATACGCATTATTACGCCTGGACTCAATTTTCAATGAGTGTAATAAGCAACTGAAAAACACGGCCACTAAAACCACTGTCCTGAAAGACAGAGAAAACTTGCGCACAGTGTTAGCTGATGCACTTGAGGAGATCCGTAATTTGGCATCAGGCATGGCGATGCCCGAACTCAATAATCTTAACCTGAAACAGTTGATTCAGCGAGTCGCCAATATCCATGAGCAACGCAGTAAAACCAAAGTCGATTTAGATATCGAAGAATCACAGGATAAAATAATATTGTCATTAAAAATTGGTATTTATCGCTTTGTCCAGGAAGCATTGACCAATGCTTATCTTCACGGAAAAGGGTTAAACCAGCGTGTCCAGCTGAGAAAGAACAATGAAGAGCTAGTGGTGCAAATTTCAGATGATGGCCCTGGATTTGATATTTCTAACCATTATTTACAGGGCCACCATTTAGGTATTGCGGGTATGAAAGAACGAGTTCTATCCTTAAGTGGTCATTTTGAAATACAGAGCTCCCCGGGCTTGGGCACCAAAGTAATCGCTAGATTCCCAATTTTACCTGGAGTTAAGTATGACTGAAACAACTCACATTGTTGTTGTTGACGATCACCCGATGCTGCGCGAGGGCGTTGCGCT
Source organism: Methylococcaceae bacterium (assembly GCA_030618325.1). Lineage (GTDB taxonomy): Bacteria > Pseudomonadota > Gammaproteobacteria > Methylococcales > Methylomonadaceae > JALSJK01. The sequence goes on from JAUXDP010000189.1 coordinate 5,545, forward strand.
AACATTGGCAGCCGAAGCCGATTTTAAAGTGGTGGGGCAAGGGAAAAGCGCAGATGAGGCAATCGAACAGGCGGATAAATTTTTACCCGACATAATGTTGCTGGACATCAGTATGCCAGGGGGAGGAATCAATGCTGTTTCCGCTATTTGTCAGCGTTTTCCAGTTATTAAGTGTATTATGCTGACTGTTTCTGAAAATGAGCAGGATGTGCTTGATGCAATGAAAGCAGGCGCGAAAGGTTATGTGCTTAAAGGTGTTAGTGGTTCATCACTGGTCAATATTATCAGACGAGTGGAACAAGGTGAAGCCTATGTAACGCCATCATTAGCTGCAACCCTGTTGAAAGAATGGCATCAAGATGATGCGGACAAACATGGAACAAGTCTATTCGGAGCGCTAACCAAACGCGAAAAACAAATCCTTGAAAAAGTAGCGACCGGACTCAGTAACAAGGAAATCGCAGACAAACTGTTTTTAAGCGAAAAGACTATCAAGCATTACATGACCAATATCCTGCAGAAATTGCAGGTTCGCAACCGCGTTGAAGCTGCATTGCTTTTCTACAAAGAAGAAAATTAAAATGGACTGGGTGCTTTTTTTAATTTAAATACTTATGCAGGTTGCCAAAATCAGTGCCAACCTCAAAGTCTACCCTACAAACATACTTTTTGAACACTAGAAAAAACTCTCTGCTGAATCCAA
>JAUXDP010000297.1 GCA_030618325.1 Methylococcaceae bacterium
ACAAATTCCTTTACCTCTCTGCCCCGCTCTCCGATCAGCCCGACTACCACCACATCTGCCGTGGTATATTTAGTCATCATGCCTAACAACACACTTTTACCAACACCGGTACCAGCAAACAAACCCATACGTTGGCCTCTTCCGACACTCAAAATTGCATTGATCGCGCGAATACCCACATCGAGTGGTTCTCGGATTGGATCTCGGTTCAACGGATTCATGGGGATGCCGGTTAAAGAAACTTTGGCATCTGTTTTTATAGGACCTTTTTCATCTAAAGGTTGCCCAGAACCGTCAATAACCCGACCTAGTAGATTAAACCCAACTTTTGCCAAACTATTTTTTCCCATTGGAATAACCCGGCAATCAGGTTCCAGCCCTTGAGGATCACCAATTGGCATTAGATAGATGCGTTCCCCTGCAAAACCAACTACTTCGGCTTCGATTGTACTACCATTTTTATTTTCTATTAGACACCGGGAACCAATTGCGGCACGGCATCCGACAGCTTCTAATGTCAAACCGACCATTCGAGACAAGGTGCCTTCAACAATTAATTCAGTTGGCTCATTTGCTTTTTTAGTATGGGTCTGCAGCTTTTCTAACCACTGATCAGTGCGATTTAATTCCGGTATTAAGCTCGAACTCATTCGGCTTTATCCTGCTCCCGTTGGTCACCCAGGACATTGGCGATAATTTGCGCCAACCGACTCTCGATAGTGGCATCAATTCTTGAAGTTTCGGTATCGACCTTGCAGCCACCTCGGGTGATCAATGGTTCTTCAATAATATCCCAGGCTGGCGACATTTCATCTAATGCTAATGCTGAGCGCACCAAACTGGCATCTTCCGGATGCAAGTGTAAGGTGATTTTTCTCGATGATACTGGAAGTGCTGAAATTGCTTCCCTGACTGCTCCAATCACCTGCCCTGGATCAGTTTTAATTTCTCTACGAATAATTTGTGTTGCCACACCCATCGCCAACTTCACCAGCTCCTGCTCAACTTGTTCATCAAGTTGTTTAAAAGGCTCACTCAGCGACTCCATTAATTTTTTTAGCAGTTCAGCTTGTTGATTTAGTAATTCTAAATTTTCATCATAGCCCTTCTTTGAACCTTCCATATGGCCCTTTTCATAGCCCACTTCATAACCTTTCTTTTCTCCCTGCTGAAAAGATTCCAGATAAGCCTGGTCCTGCATGGTTTCAATTTCATCGACCGTCAAAATTTTTGGTTTTTCTATTTTTTTATCAGGCTTAGAATGTTGTTGTATTTTTATCTGGGAGTTTTTTTTTGCATTCCTTGCGCCAACATCGGGTGCTTCCCATCGATGCAATAATTCTAGTTCTGCGTCTGAAAAATCAGGACTAAACGAGCTCATCGCCCCCCCCAGAACCTAGTGATATTTCTCCTGAATCAGACAGTTTTCTGGCAATACCGAGTATGTCTTTTTGTGCCATTTCAACTTCACTTAATTTAGCAGGAGCAGCTGCTTCCAAATCATCACGTAACATTTCTGCCGCCCTTTTAGACATATTACTGAATATTTTTTCTTTCAGTTCATCTTCTACACCACGCAAGGCCAAGAGTAATTGATCGGTCGACACTTCTCGTAATAGCGTTTGAATTCCTCGATCATCCACTTCTTTAAGATCCTGGAAGACAAACATTTTATCCAGAATTTCCTGGCTTAATTCGCCATTGGTTTCGGTCATTTCCTCCATCATTACTTCACTCATTGCTCCATCCATGTAATTCAAGATATTTGCTGCAGTATCTACACCACCAATAGAAGAGGATTTCATACTCTCACTACCGGTTAATTGTTTTTCCATAATGTCATCCAACTCTCGCAAAGCAGCCGGTTGTACAGAATCTAGTGTAGCTATGCGAAGCATCAAGTCTCCCCGCATGTTTTCAGGAAGCAACCCCAGAACTTCTGCTGATTGATCACTGTCTAACAAGGTTAAAATAATGGCTATAATCTGTGGATGTTCCAGACGTATCAAATCAGAAATTGAACGCGCATCCATCCATTTTAATTGCTCTATCCCCTTGCTGTTTTTCCCCAGCAAAATACGGTCTATCATACTGCCCGCCTTATCGGAACCCAGAGCATCGGTTAACATATCACGGATGTAATCATCGGAATCCATACCTAATGCAGTTTGGCTTTTAACTTGGGTAATAAATTCTTCCAAAACCACATCAACCATTTCCGAAGAAATATTTCCCAAACTGGCCATCGTTGTACCTATTAATTGAACTTCCTTCGGCCCCATGTTTTTTAGTACCGATGCGGCTCTTTCCTGGCCAACTGCAAGTAATAATAAAGAAGCCTTTTCCGCCTTGCCAAATTCGCTCTCCTGTTCAGCCATTATCTGTTACCCATGATTTTATTACCTGTGCAACCAATTTAGGTTCTTCATCCACTAATTTTTGCACATACTCCAAACGCTTCTCATAGCTCTGTGGTGCTTCAAGCAACAATAGATCCTCGGTTTCCATGCCTTGAATATTAGCTTGATTACCCGTTCCAGCCAGTGTCGCTATCGGAACACCATTTTCATCGTATTTTATTGGACCATTTTCAGCCAATGCTTTCTGGTCTTGTATCTCTCGACCTATCAACCCTTTAAAGGCTGGACGAAGCACTGCAAAAATCAACAATAATACTACCAACACTGCCCCAACCTGTTTCATTAGATCAATGAACCAACCTTGTTCCCACATAGGGATTTCTGGCAATGCCTCCATTGCTTCTGGCATCATAAAAGCTATATTGCTTACCGTAACTTGATCTCCACGTTTGACATCGAAACCTACCGCTTGTTTTACAAGATCTGTAAAACGGTTGATATCTTCCTGGGAATAAGATTTACTGATAATCTCACCTTCTTCCCCATAGGCACGCTTATTATCAACGACAACGGCAACTGATAAACGTTGCAATATGCCAGTCGCCATTCGAGTATGGGTAATCGTTTTATCCAGTTCATAATTTCGTACAGCACTTTTGCTGCCCGACTGTGGCGTATTTGAACCACCAGCACCATTTTGACCATTAGCCACTTCAGGCGCTATTCCTGCAGGGGGCGGTTGATTTGATAACGCCCCAGGGACACCTTGTGTTGCAGATGTGGAGCTTTGTTGTTCCTGAACCTGCTCACTTCTTAACGCCGGTAAATCGGGATTAAACATCTCCTGAGTCTTTTCCGTGACAGTAAAATCGACATCAGCAGAAATCTGAACCCGCATACTATCCATGCCCACAACTGGAGAGAGAATATTATCAATGCGGGCCATTAAATGTTCTTCAATTTGTTTTTTATATTCAAACTGTTTGGAAGTTAAATAAACATCTGATGACGAGTTTTTGCTATTCAGCAAATGTCCTTTTTGATCGACCACAGTAACCTGTCCAGCCTCCAGTAACGGAACACTAGATGCAACCAGATGAACAATCGACTCAACATGACTCTTTTCCAGGCTTCTACCTTGATATAGATTAACGATAACGGAAGCACTGGGCTTTTTACGCTTGCGCACAAATACAGATTGTTTTG
>JAUXDP010000054.1 GCA_030618325.1 Methylococcaceae bacterium
GTCGTAAGCACGGTATTTCGTTCTGGAGCTACCTGCTTGATCGCACATCAAATGCGAACCAGATTCCTTCCATGGCGGACATTCTTCAGACCGCTGCCAGTGGATAATGAGAAGTTACTGAAAATAATGCTAAGCTAATAATTAATAATATTTTTTTCATTTCTTTTCCATACTCATTATTAAAGGGGGTAACAGTAATAAATCCATAAATAGAGCAACGGCTATGGTAATTGCAGTCAATAATCCCATTTCAGAATTCATTGAAAAATGGGACAAACTTAACATCATGAATCCTGCTACTAATACGACAGAGGTAATTGATATAGCTATTCCCACTGTCGAAAATGCATAACGCACAGCATCTTCTTTGTCCATTGCTTTATCGATTCGTGCATGTCTATATTTACTGATGAAATGAACAGTATCATCAACTACAATCCCTAAAGTCATGCCGCTGACTACCGATATTCCCAATCCAACTTGTCCATCTATCAATGCCCATATACCAAAAGCAACACCTGCAGGAATCAAATTTGGTACTAAGCTAATCATTCCTAATTTAATGGATTTAAAAGCAATAATGAGTATTAAAGAGATAAGAACTAAAGCGATTGCGGAGCCCGTTACCATACCAATGATATTACGACTACCAATATGAGAAAACATTAATATGGGGCTGGCTAATTCAACTTTATAGTCTGTCATATTCTGTGAAAGCCATTGTTCAATTCGCTCTTCAAGGGCAATGACTTGATTTGAACTCATACTTTCTAATGTTGCAATGACACGTATGCCTGATTTATCAATATTGATTTGGTCATTCAAGTCTAACCCATAAGGTAATGACATTTCATAGAGCAATAAATATTGCGCAGCTAATTCTCTTTGTTCAGGTAATCGATACCATTCCTCATTATCACCATGCATGTTTTTATTTAACCGTTTAAAAGTATCCGTTATTGTATTGGTATGGATTATTTCTGGCTGAGTTGATAACCAATCATTGAACTGTTGTACATTCTGTAAAAATTTAGGTTCGCTTATCGCACCTGTACCATTAGCGTGAATCGAAAATTCAAGGGTATAAATTCCTCCCATATTTTCATTTAGAAAATCGGTACTTTGTCTGAACTCCGTACTTTTATCAAAATATTTTACAAACTCATCATTTAACTGATTTTGTGGAATAAAAGAAATTATAAGTAGCGCAAGAATTGCATTAAAAATTAATAAGGATTTACGGTATTCAATGACCCATTCAGCTAGATGCTCCATCAAGGAATTATCCAGCTCATCTTTCGGTTTGACCTTTATAGGTAAAATAGACATCAGAGCAGGTAAAAAAGTAACTGAAAATAACCAAGCTAAGATGACTCCTATAGCAACAATATTACCTAAATCCCTAAAAGGTGGAGCATCACTAAAGTTCATGCTTAAAAACCCAATCGCTGTGGTTATGCTAGTTAAAAAAACAGGGCTAAAGTTAATCACTAAACTTTCTTGTATGGCTTTCTTTTTTTCATGGCCAATACGCATATTATGTAATTGAGTTGCTAAAATATGTACGCAGTCTGCAATAGCCATCGTTAATATAATGGTAGGCGCTATTGCCGATGTGGAGGTTAAATACCAACCTAGCCAACCAGCAATACCTAAAGCAGAAATAACGGAAAAAATGATTAAAATAATGACAGAAAAGGTCGCACTGAAAGAGCGTAAACTGATGAATAATACTAGAATAACGACGGCATACATCAGCGGAACTAAGGTTTTATTATCATCCATTGCTGATTCAACAAAGGCATTTGTAAACATGGCCATACCTGTTAAATGAATCTTTATATCTGGATAAATTTTTTCTATCTCTGTTGCTAATAATCGTACACTCGTTGCTACTTTTGTTGCTTCAAATGGACTTTCCCCAGGGAATTGCAGAGTGACATTGATTCCTGAAACGTGTCCTTTATTCGAAACTAGTCGATTAACTAACAATGGCTCATGGAGCGCCACCTGTTTTATTTTTTCTATTTCTTCAGCGGATACCTGAGGATTAATCACTAAATCAGCAACAATCAAATCATCTTCATTCGCTTGAGTATGTTGAAAATTTGTTATGGAATCGACTCGACTTGAATAAGGTATCTTCCATGCTTTTTCTGTTAATAGCTGAATAGCCTCTAATGTTTTTGGTGTAAAAACAGTGCCTCCTTTGGGTTCTACTATAAATAAAACCGAATCTGATTTGTTATAGATATCTTGTATTTCTTCAAATGCAACTAACTGCGGGTTTCCTTCGCTAAAGTACACCCGATAGTCTGTTTCAAGTGTTAAATTACGAACACCTATACTCATTCCTGAAACGGCAATAAGTGTGAGTAACAGTATCCACCAAGGATGATCTGTCACATATTTAGAAAAACCTAATACTCTTAGTTTTTGTTTCATCAAGTATCACCTTTTAAGCCATTCAACAACAAGCTAATGATATGTTTTGCAATAACTTCTGGGTTCTCATGTTCCTGTTTCCAGTCTGGTAAGAATCGACAAAGAGATTGCATCTCAATGTGACGCATACACAAGCTTGACACTGAAATTGCTAATGAGTGAGCATCTCTTTCAGGTGCAATTTCTTTCATTAATACAAGTAAAAAATAGAACTGTTGTTGAAATACATCTTCGGCTAATATTTTCATTCTTTCTGTATTTCCATCCAATAATTCTCTTTGAATTAAACGATGAAATTCACTATCTGATATTAAAACCTGAATTAATGAGTCAACAAATAACCCCAGTTTCTTTTCGGCAGAACTATCTATTTTCCAGATTTCAGAAAAAAGTAGTGCCTTATCAGCAAAAGCGTACTGAACCGTTTCAAGATATAGGGTATTTTTATCTGGAAAATGATGATAAAGAGCTGCAGCACTCATGTTGACAGTTTTAGCAAGACCTCGCATAGACACATCAGCAAAGCCTCTTTCGGCAAATAATGTTTTTGCCTGTATTAATATTTTTTCTTTTGAATTCAAAATACAATTACCTTAACAAACGTTAGTTAAGCTTATGTTATACTATTATTTATGTCAATTTACAGTTTTACGAAAACTATTGTTCTTCATAAGTTTCGGTTAAGTAGAGTAATCGACTGTTATATTAATAATATAACAGTCTGAAAAATAATAAGAATGTCAGATAAGGAACTAGTATATGGGTTGCCCGAGAGTTGTCTTAGAGTAACTTTTCATACCGTTGGACTTCAAACCCCGCAACTGATTCAGTAACAGTGCTTCTAGTAAAAATCGACCGATAGAAAACGCAAATGTAGTAATACGAAGTATTTACACACTCAAATTTGTTACCTTTTGAGATTAAAGCAAGCCAAATATTTCAGGATAATCGGAGAAAATTTTATTGCGAAATGATTCTACCTGAGCTTCATATTGTCTTTCATCTCTAGGTATGGAAACAGGGATTTCAGTGATCACTGACATTGGAGAATTGGACAGAAAAATCAACCTGTCTGCCAGGGTGATGGCTTCACGCAAATCATGAGTAACAAATAACACTGTATGTGGCCGATCAGTCCAGAGCTTGATCAGTAATTGCCTGACTTGACGCGCAGTCGGTGGATCAAGGGAAACAAAAGGTTCATCCATTAACAAGATGTCAGGATCATTGGCGAATGCGCGTATTATTGAAACTCTGCGACTCATACCCAGCGAAAGCTGTTCAGGATAGGTTTGCTGCTCGGATGTCAGTTTCATAGTGGCAAGTAATGAATCAAGAAATTTGGGTGTGGCCTTGGTCGCCAATTCCAGATTTTCTCTTACCGTTCGCCAAGGTAATAATCTTGGGTTTTGAAAGACATAGCCGATGCTAGGTTTGGTTTCGCTTTGGCCTAATTCGATGTGCCCCTGGAAATTTTTATCTAAGCCGGAAAGAATATTTAGTAACGTGGTCTTACCACAGCCCGAAGGCCCAGCCAGGCATACAAATTCACCAGATTTTAAAGTAATATTGAGATCTGCGATAACCTCTTTTGCCTCCCCTGTTTCTGGAGACTCGAAGTTCTTATGTTCAATCTTAATTTTGACATCAGTCATCGCCGCCACCTCAAAGCCTTTTGATCAAGTGGCTTGAGAATCAGCCATTCAATTAATTGAATAATACTCACAAAAGCAATGGTGTAAGCCAAGATACTGGTAACGTCGAATAGTTGAAAAAAAAGATGCAGTTGATACCCCATACCGTTGCTTCTACCGAGCAGTTCTACTACCAGTATAATTTTCCAGATCAGTGCCAGACCGGAGCGCGAGGCAGCCATCACAAATGGGTAGAGCTGTGGCCAGATAACGTGTGCAAAAGTTTTCCATTTGCCAAAGCGGTAGCACTCCGCCATTTCAAGCAAGTCTTGGTCAAGCGCGCGTGATCCTTCTCGAATGGTGACAACAACATTGGGAACTTTATTAATGACCACGGCCAGAATTGCAGCAACTTCAATCAACCCAAACCAGACATAACATAAAATAATGGTTACCAGTGCGGGAATATTTAAAAAAATGATCAGCCAGTGATCGAAAAATGTGTTCAATTGTTTATGCTGGCCTAAAGCTATGCCGATCAAACAACCTAATATCATGGCAATACTGAAGCTGATAATTAATCTTAGTAGTGTGACCCCTAAATGATAGGGAAGTTGGCCCGTTTGTATTTCTCGCCAAAGGACTTTGGCAACCGTTACCGGCGGGGGTAAGGTATTGCTATCAATAAAAAAAGCAAGGCCCTGCCACAAGCTGAAAAAAATGAGGATTGATAAACTGGTCAGTACTTGAGAGCGAAGTTGTTGTTGCATTCAACGAGCTAAATATAATAATTTTACCCTGTTATCGCAGTTTTTGTTACATTTACTTATGCTAAAAATATCCATGAATATCTCAATTCCAGATGATGAAATCGAACTTTCCGCAATTCGGGCGCAAGGGGCTGGCGGGCAGAATGTAAATAAAGTATCTTCTGCAATTCACCTGCGCTTTGATATTAATGCTTCCTCTCTACCCGAGTTTTATAAGCAACGTCTGTTAAACTTGCGTGATCGGCGGATTAACAAGGACGGTATTATTATTATCAAAGCTCAGACAAACCGTACTCAGGAAAAAAATCGAGAGGATGCTTTAGAACGGTTAAAAGAATTAATTAAAAGTGTGGCTGTTGTACAAAAGGTAAGAAAGCCGACTAAAGCAACCAGAGGTTCACAAAAAAGACGCATGGATAGCAAAACCAAGCGGGGAAAAACGAAAGCACTACGGGGCAAAGTGACAGAATAAGAATAATGGACTAGGGTGCTGTCTTACAAAGCTCCAATTGAACGGTATAATGTCCATCTTAGAGAGATTGCAGACGAGATAGAAATGATTAGAATTGGCGGGACTTATGAATTAGACGTGTTAAAAACGGTTAATTTCGGTTTTTATTTAGATGCTAAAGATCTTGGTGAGGTATTGCTACCGAAAAAACATGCTCCACACGATTTATCTCCGGGCGATTCTATCGAAGTATTTCTTTATCTAGATTCAGAAAATCGGCCCATAGCAACCACACAAAAACCCAAGGCTCAGGTGGGTGAATTCGCTTATTTACGTGCAGTGGCTACTGCTGATGTCGGTGCCTTTTTAGATTGGGGATTGGATAAAGACGTGTTGTTACCCTTTGCTGAGCAGCATAGGCCTATACAAGTCGGCCATTCTTATTTAGTGTATTTATATCTCGATAAGATCGATAGCCGGATTACTGCATCATCTAAAATAGATAAATTTCTTGATGATGAGAAACCCCATAACTTCCACCCCCAGCAGGTAGTTAATCTGATCATTGGCAATAGTACCGACCTGGGTTACAAAGCCATTGTAAATCATAGCCATTGGGGAGTACTGTATAAAAATGAGGTATACCAGCGCTTAAGTTTTGGTCAAACTAAAAAAGGCTATATTAAACGTGTCCGGCCTGATGGAAAAATTGATTTAAGTCTCCAGGGTGGTAGAGAAACTCGTAATAAAGAAGCCAATATTATTGTGAACCATTTAAAAAAACATGATGGTTTTGCCGCAGTGCATGACAAATCTGATCCTGAATTAATTTCAGATTTGCTGGGCATGAGTAAAGGCGCATTTAAAAAAGCAATTGGTGGGCTATATAAACAAAAAGTGATTGATATTACCAAGGATGGTATTCATTTGAATGAAGAGTAAAAAAATCAAAAACCACAAACATTAGTTTAGGAATATAAAACAATGACGAAAGGCAAGAAATACGAATATCGACTAGTGCAAGACAATAACAGTTGGACTGTTGAAATTGTAAGGCGAATAACATCGAAGAAAACAGTTGTTTCAAAGAGTCAGGGTGGATTTACCTCTGAGTCTGATGCACATGAGTGGGGCAAAAAAGAGTTAACGCCATTTTTGCAGAACCTAACTGAACGAAACAAGCGTCGATCGCAGCAACCAAATCAGGATTGACTGATATTGATAATTCGGGCTATGCAGCTACGCACCTTGGTTTGAACCATCTCATTCCCTAAAAAACTCAAACACTATGAAATGAAAATCGTAATCCAATGTGAATTTCATGGCAAATAGCTGGATACAATAAATTCGAATCAATTCATAAACGGTTCAGCTTGGTTCAAGTATTCTGGCTAACAGAATCACCCTAGTATGTTTAAACTGGGTTTTAGCCAGTGGAGGTATTGCAAATGAAATTAATTATCAAGAAACTGTTTCCCATTACCCTATTGTTATTAAGCGGCTGTGCGCACCAATATGGTCTTCATTCAAGTAGAGCGTACTCTCGAGATAGCTATAGTAATTTCGGGGCTTACTATTACAAAAACCATGATCATAGTTATAAGTCTCGAGGATATCCGCATGACTGGAATAGGCGATATCCTCAACACCATTATTATGGGTCAGATCATAACTACCATGAAAATAAACACCATAATAGGCACTACAATGATGAGCACCAGTATAGAAGGAACAGATCAAAACATAATCACCATGATGATGGAAGGCATGATAGAAGCAGGCGAAAGAGGAAAAAACCTCGATTTTTTAAACCTTTTTTTATTCCATTTTTTGATTAATTATTCTAGGTTTAAGGGCTATCCGTAGAACTAAGATAGATTTTAGAAAAACAGTATGGTTTAAAACAAGAAGTTTTATAACCCTTGTCTCAATCTGCCATCAAATGAAAATGTAAATAGGCCACATCTTGTTTTCCAGGTCCGTTACACAATAATCTGTAGTTGATTATGCCATATTTATTGATTATCGTGGTCATTGCCGCAAACAAGTCTAGGAGATATTCATTGTCTTCCTCACTCAGTTCGCCAATATTCTTAATATCCTTTTTGGGAACGAACATATAATGAATCTTGAATTTGGGTCTGGGATGTTCAAAAACGATGGTTTTGTCCGTTTCTAAAATGATATTGGGGATTAATCCGGGTACTTTCCTGACCACGACAGATGCAAATAACCCGGCTATTTCATTGGCGTCCCAACCATGCTTAGTGATATGAACAGTTAATAGTGATCTTGGTTTAGAATCAGTAAATAGTAGCTTGCCTACTAATATCCCTAATATAAACAATACTATGGCAAATGGATATGACATGGTTTAGATTTGCTACAACTTCACTAACTCACTACATTTCTAATCTTGGAGGGAAGAATAAGACACAAAAAAATAATGATCAACTAGCAATGCAGCAAAAATAATCATTAAATAGATTATCGAAAAACCAAAAGTTTTCATTGCCGTTTTGTTGTCTTTAGACTGCATCATTTTTATTGCATAAAAAATAAAAGCGATGCCGAGGGGAACAGCTGTTGCCAGATAGATGAGGCCGCTCATACCCGTCAAGTAAGGCAACAAAGTCACAATTAACAATAAGATGGTATAAAGTAATATTTGCAAACGGGTAAACTCTGGCCCATGTGTTACTGGTAGCATGGGGATATCCACTTTTGCGTATTCTTCCCTTTTGGCAATTGCTAATGCCCAAAAATGTGGCGGCGTCCAGACAAAAATTATTAAAAATAATAGCAGTGCGTATGGGTGCACTTCACCGGTCATTGCAACCCACCCCAGAACCGGAGGCGCGGCTCCAGCTGCACCACCAATTACAATGTTTTGGGGGGTCATGTGTTTTAAATATATCGTGTAAATAATGGCGTAACCTACCAGAGATAAAAGAGTAAGGACTGCCGTTAGAATGTTTACTTTAAAGATTAAAATCAGCATCGAAATAATACCCAGAACCAAGGCAAAACTGATAACATGGTTTGAGCTCAATTCGCCCTTGGGTAAAGGTCGATTTTCAGTTCTGGACATTTCCGCATCCGCTTTCTGATCAAGAAAATGGTTAATAGCTGCTGCAGAAGAGGATGCCAAGGCAATCCCTAATGTACTATAAACAAACAACCCAAGCGGAGGTTGTCCCGGTATCGCAAGCAGCATGCCAACAACAGCCGTAAAAACAATCAATAAAACGACTCTGGGTTTACAGAGTTCAAGATAATTTTGCCAGGAAAGTGATACAGTTTCGTTTGCCATTGTTCAAATAAATTCCAACTTTTACAATATTGTATAGAATACATAGGAATTTATCGAGATTACCACAGTCCGAGATTAGGATGTTATTTTTATAGGGGAAAATATGAAGTTCCAACTACTCACTATCATTATGTTAATGTTTCCTGTTTTCAGCCAAGCTGCTGACATTAAACCACAGGAACGTGTACTCAGTAATGGTTTGAAAATTATTGTCAAAGAAGACCATCGCTCGCCGGTAGTGGTTTCACAAGTCTGGTATAAAGTGGGTTCCAGCTATGAGCCAGGTGGTATCACCGGCATCTCACATATGCTGGAACATATGATGTTTAAAGGTACGGACAAACATCCGCCTGGTGAATTTTCTCGGATCATTGCCGAAAATGGTGGCAATGAGAATGCCTTTACTGGACGTGATTATACCGCTTACTTTCAAACACTGGAAAAATCACGATTACCGATCAGCTTTGAACTAGAAGCGGATCGAATGCGTAATTTGCATTTACTGGCAGATGAGTTGATTAAAGAGCTTCAAGTTGTTACTGAAGAACGCAGAATGAGAACTGATGACAAGCCACGTTCAAAATTGCAAGAACATTTTAACGCGATGGCTTACTCAAATAGCCCTTATAAAAACCCAGTGATTGGTTGGCCAGCAGACATCGCCAGCTATAAAGTAAAAGACTTACAAGCCTGGTATGAGCGCTGGTATGCGCCGAACAATGCAACTTTGGTGGTAGTTGGTGATATTGTACCGGAAGAGGTATTCAAATTGGCTGAACAACATTTTGGGCCTTTAAAACCAAGCGACCTTGATCCTCTAAAAGTACAAACTGAAGTTAAACAATTGGGCGTTCGCCGCATGACCGTGAAGTTGCCCGCAACTCTACCCTATATTTTAATGGGGTATAAGGTCCCTTCGTTAACAGCGCTAGAAAACGAGAAAGAAGCGTATGCACTTGAAGTTTTGGGAGGCATTCTGGATGGTGGCAATAGTGCACGCCTATCATCAAGACTTGTTCGTGGACAACAAATTGCAGTTTCTGCAGGAGCTGGTTACAGCCTGATTTCAAGATTACCTGGACTATTTTTACTAGATGCCACGCCAGCGAAAGGAAAAACAGTTTACGATATGGAATATGCCTTGAAGAAAGAAGTTGCTGACTTAAAGAGAAACTTGGTAACGTCTAAAGAATTAGCCCGAATAAAAGCTCAAGTTCTTTCTGGCGCTATTTATGAACGTGACTCAAACTTTTATCAGGCTATGCAGCTGGGGATGTTAGAAACCGTTGGCCTGGGCTGGCAAAAAGCAGATGACTATGTTGATAAAATCAATCAGGTCACACCTGAACAGGTACAAGAAGTTGCAAGAAAATATTTGATAGAAAACCACTTAAACATAGCCTATCTAGATCCACAGCCAATGAAAAACACCGCTTCACGGAAAGTAACGAAAGGAGGTCGCCATGCAAATTAAATTATTACCTTTATTTTTTTTATTATTCACCCAAACTTGTTTTTCTGCTGCAAAAATAGAGAGCTGGAATACCTCTCAAGGTAGCCGGGTTTACTATGTCCATACAGAAGGACTACCGATGGTTGATATTGAGGTGGTTTTCGATGCGGGTAGTGCTCGGGATGGAAATCAACATGGTATTTCAGAACTAACATCAACAATGCTAGACACGGGTGCAGGCAAATGGAATGCCGATGATATAGCACAGCGATTTGAAAGTGTGGGCGCCATTTTTGGAGCAGGTAGTTCTAAGGATCGTGCTTGGCTTTCTTTGCGCACATTAACCCAACAGGATTTATTCACCAAAGCGTTGGCAACCATGCAGGCCATTTTGACCAAGCCTGCTTTTAACCCACAGGATTTTGAACGTGAGAAAAGTCGCACTCTGGCAGGATTAAAACACCGTGAGGAATCGCCCGGAGCATTAGCAGCTATTACTTATTCCAAAGCAGTCTTTGGAGATCATCCCTATGCTCATCCCGGTTCAGGTTTCATAGAAACGGTTGAAAAAATCACTACTGCTAATTTAGCTAATTTTTACAAACAATACTACGTCGCAGCAAATGCAATGATTGTTATTGTTGGTGATTTGAATAAACAACAAGCAAAACAAACTGCAGAAAAAATATTTGCTGATTTATCTATTGGCAAAAAACCTGAAGCTATTCCAACTGTCTCCATGCCTACCAAAGGAAAATTTCAGCATTTAGACTTTGAATCCACTCAAACCCATGTACTCTCGGGATTACCGGGCACTCATCGCAATGATGAAGATTATTTTACCTTATATGTCGGCAACCATATATTGGGTGGTAGTGGTTTGGTATCTAAACTATTTAAAGAGGTCCGAGAAAAAAGAGGTTTGGCCTACAGTGCATCCAGTCATTTTGCACCTTACTTCAGAAAGGGTGCATTTACAATGGGTTTACAAACCCGAAATGATCAGACATCGAAAGCAGTAAAAGTTCTTACTCAAACTCTGCAAGATTTTATTGATCAGGGTCCAACAGAAGCCGAACTGATTGCCGCCAAAAAAAATATTAAAGGTGGTTTCGCCATGCGTATTGATACCAATAGCAAGCTGACAAATTATGTTTCGATGATTGGGTTTTATAACAAACCTTTAAATTACCTGGATATCTTCCAGGAAAAAGTTGAAGCCGTGACCACAGCATCAATAAAAGATGCCTTTAAAAGGCGGATTAATCCAAAGTTACTTCAAACTATCACCGTAGGCGGTAGTGAAAAATAAGCTTAGAATCATTGGTGGTGAATGGCGTAGTAGACACATATTATTTTCCGATACACCCGAACTAAGACCCACACCAGCCCGGGTACGGGAAACCTTATTTAATTGGCTTCAATATGACATCGCTGGAAGCCGTTGCTTGGATTTATATGCAGGCAGTGGCGCTTTGGGTTTTGAATCGGCGTCACGAGGCGCGAAACAGGTCGTACAAGTGGAACAGGATCAACAAGCTTGTCGGCAGTTAAAAACTAATGCGGATGCTTTTTCTGCCAACCAGATGAAGATTGTTAATTCTGAAGTATTCCGGTTTTTGGCAGGTGACCCTGATACATTTGATGTGGCTTTTCTCGACCCCCCTTTTGCAAAAGGATTAGCAGTACAAACTTGCGAATGGCTTGAAGATAAGGAATGGTTAGCGAAAGATGCAAAAATTTATCTGGAATCAGAATCTAACTTATCCTTAGAAAGAATTCCTGAAAACTGGAAATTATTACGAGAAAAACAGACTGGCGAAGTTTGCTATCGGCTATTTGAACGTACACACCGCTAACGGAAACGTCATGCCAAAAATTCTAATTGTTGATGACGAGCCTTCGATAATCGATATTATTTCTTTTGCCCTGGAAACCGAGGGATTCTCGACAATTTCATGTGCTACAGGAGGTGATGCACTAGTTGAAATTGAAGCTGTTGATTTTGATTTACTCATTCTGGATATTGGTTTGCCGGACATCAATGGATTCGAACTCGCTAAACGTATACGTAGTTCATCGCAAGTACCGATAATATTCTTGACAGCACGATCTAGCGAAATCGACAGAGTTGTCGGTTTAGAGCTTGGGGCAGATGATTATGTAACTAAACCGTTTAGCCCAAGAGAGTTAAGTGCAAGGGTTAAAGCAGTTCTTCGTCGAACGGTAACAACGAATGCGCGAGAGGTAGTTACGACAGCCAAAGGCTCAGTTTTGTTCGGAATTGATGAACAAAAAATGCTGATCACTTACCACAACGAGCATGTAGAACTATCCAGAATCGAATACCGTTTGTTAACAATCCTGGTGAAATCACCGGGCCGCGTTTACAGTCGAAATCAATTAATGGATCACGCCTGGGAACATTCTGGAGTCAGCTTAGATCGAACCGTGGATACCCACATCAAAACAATCCGTCAAAAGTTAAAATCGATAGACTCGAATCATGACCCTATCGTGACTCACCGCGGCATCGGTTATGCTTTGCGGAATGATTAATACCAATCCTAATAAGTTCTCCTATTTTCTTTCTCCTGCTGGAGAAGGCGAGGATGAGGAGGATTTAAATAAAAACTTATTAGGATTGGAATAATGAGTATACGAAGACGTATATTCCTCGGAATCATCGTACTTTTTAGTGTTGGATTTTATTTTTTAATTGATTTTATTGCTGATGATATAGAACTGCGCTACCGGGAATCCACGGAAGAGCCTTTGGTCGATGCTTCACGAGTTCTAGCTGCCATTGCTTCCGCATCAATGGTTGATGAAAAAATTAATATCCCCCTATTCCGAGAAAGCTTCAAGGTTGTACACTCGCAAGTTTTTATTGCCCAAATATTTGGATTGATTAAACATAATGTTGATCTGCATGTGTATATGACTGATCGTAATGGCATGGTTATTTTTGATTCTAATGACGGTCAAGATGAAGGACAAGATTATTCGGATTGGCGCGATGTTCATTTAACTTTACAAGGTGAATACGGTGCAAGAACCTCTCCCGTAGAGGGCGATGATGAAAAGAAAATGATCTATATTGCATCACCAATTTTTCGTGAAAATGATTTGATCGGTGTACTTTCGGTAGGAAAACCTACGGATAGTTCCAGCCAGTTTGCCCTGGCCGCGCAAACAAAGTTGATTATCGGTGGTACGGTTGTATGTATCACATTGATCGGCATTGGCTTGCTATTAGGCACGTGGGTAACTCATCCAATTCAAAGGCTTACAGAATACGTCAGAGCAGTTCGGGATGGCAAACGAGTAAAAAAGCCGAGACTGGGATCAAGCGAACTGGAAGAGTTGGGTATCGCCTTTGAACAGATGCGAGATGCGTTGGACGGAAAGAGTTATATTGAAAACTATGTACAAACACTGACCCATGAAATCAAAAGTCCGGTATCCGCTATTCGTGGTGCAGCTGAGCTTCTGAATGAAGATATTCCTCCCAAACAACGACAGGCATTTGTACAGAATATTCATCTGGAATCTGACCGAATTTGGCAGATTGTGGATAATCTTTTATTACTGTCATCCTTGGAATCGCGAAAATATATCACTGCACCTGATCAACTTGCTGTTCAAGAGATACTCACCGAGATCAAAACAGCAATGACACCTCAGTTTTTAGCAAAAGATATTGATCTTCTCATTCAGGGAGATACACATTGTCAGATACAAGGTGAGTCAAATTTGATCCGCCTGGCTCTGATGAATATTCTTCAGAATGCAAT
>JAUXDP010000174.1 GCA_030618325.1 Methylococcaceae bacterium
CAATAATAATTCCACATGCGTTGCATGTCTGCTAAAAATAGAGAAATTTACGCCATATTCATCAGCCTTGGCTCCATGCGGGTTGGGTGATCCGGGTCTGAGCAGGTATTTTTTGGTCACTTGGGTAATGGTCGCTGTTGGCTAATATTCATAATTGAATCTGAGTGTACAATCAGAAGAAATGGTGTGTCAGTAAATTTCCCGGTTGAGGTATATTTGTTATTCTTATTTGGGAAGATAAATAAGTACAATCTAATATCTTACCAATGAAGCTGCTATGAAATCAATTTAGTTTGGATTAAAGTATATTGATAACACAAAAAGTTCTGTATTCTCTCTAGAGAATACAGATAAAGGATACTATTAATGGCGAAGCAAACTTTTTTTTGGCACGATTATGAAACATTTGGGCTAGACCCAAGAAGAGATCAAGCAGCTCAGTTTGCCGGGGTTCGCACAGATCTAGACTTTAATATTATTGGCGAACCGGTTAATATTTTTTGTCAACCTGCTGCTGATTGCCTACCTCATCCAGAATCATGCCTGATTACTGGCATTACACCACAAATGGCAAAGCAGAATGGTGTTTGTGAGGCAGAATTCATCCGCTTGATTAATCAGGAATTAGCCCAGCCACAAACCTGTACTCTGGGTTACAACAATCTTCGTTTTGATGATGAAGTCACACGAAATATTTTGTATCGTAACTTTTATGATCCTTATGCAAGAGAGTGGCAGAATGGTAATTCTCGGTGGGATCTCATTGATGTTGTGCGGGCAACCCGGGCATTACGGCCCGACGGTATAGAGTGGCCAAATAATGAGGAGGGTGTGGCCAGCTTTCGTCTTGAAGCATTAACAGCGGCGAATAATATCGCTCATCAGGATGCACATGAAGCATTATCCGATGTGTACGCCACCATTGCAATTGCGAAATGCGTCAGACAGGCACAACCTAGGTTATATGATTTTTTCTTTCAGCATCGTATTAAAACCAAAGCCTCGGAATTATTGCAATTAGGTGCGATGAAACCTTTAGTGCATGTTTCTGGAAAATATCCCGCTCGTAAACATTGCCTTGCCGTAGTTTTACCTATCGCCCAACATCCGACTAATTCAAATGGCATCATCGTATATGATTTGGCTATTGACCCAGAACCTTTGCTGGAATTGTCAGCAGAACAGATTCAACAAAGAGTTTTTACTGCGACTGCAGATTTGCCAGAAGGGGTTGAAAGAATTCCACTGAAAACGGTACATATCAACAAGTGTCCTATTCTTGCTCCACTTTCGGTTTTACGCAAACAAGATGCAGAACGGCTAGAGATGGATATGGCGCCATGTTTTAACCATTTGGAAAAAATAAAAGTAGTTGATGGTTTACAGGAGAAGTTGAGTGAAGTGTTTGCTACATCACTTTTTGCAGAAGAAAGTGACCCAGACTTGATGATTTATGGTGGCGGTTTTTTTAATCATGCCGACAAGGCCGTTATGGCGCAAATTAGAAATACGGCTATAGACGATTTAGCAACATTTACACCAGATTTTGAAGATCCACGCTTGCCAGAGATGTTGTTTCGATATCGTGCTAGAAATTTCCCGGAAACCCTTAATAATCAAGAAAAAGAGCATTGGTACGCCTTTTGTCGCAATAAATTGCTTTTGGGTCAAGAAGCAGCGGGAGGAATTACTTTGGTAGAATACTGGCCGCTGCTTGAGGAAATGAACAGCCAACCTAATGCTCCAACTGTCTTATTGGATGCTTTGGCTGAATACGCCAGGGGGAAAATGGCAAGATTCTCAATAACTGAAGAAGACTTTTAATGAACAATTGTTCAGAATCAATTCAGATCCAGGTATTTATAATAGCGTACGCAGAATCAGGATTATTTCATTTTTTTTCAAAAAACAATAGATTACTGATTCTAGCACCAGCGAAATTGTCATATAATTGACAACTCATTATGTAATTGATCTGAAATTAGGAATTTAATATGAAAAAAATAACGTTAATCATTTCAGCCCTGTTTTTCTTTATTGCTACGGTGGCTAATGCACATGGTCCTGTCCGGGGGAAACAAACGCTGACAATAAAAATCGGCGCATCGGCAGATAAAGTTTGGGAAGTGATCAAAAATTATGATGATATGTCCTGGCATCCTGGCATCAAAAGTGTTGAAGGCGATGGAACCAATAAAAAAGGCGCTGTTCGTGTTTTAACATTGAAAGATGGTGGCAAGATTACTGAAGAATTGAAGGCTTATAAAGAAGACAAGATGTCATATAAGTACAAAATCACTGAAATGAGCATAGTAAAAACCATTCAACACTCAGGTCAGGATGAAGATATCCCGGTCTTGCCTGTCAATAATTATCAGGCAACTATAACCGTAAAAGACAATGGCGGTGAAGCAGAAGTTTCATGGGTGGCGACATACTACAGAGCCTATTTAAATAACAACCCACCGGCTGAATTGGATGAAGATGCCGCTGACGAAGCTGTGAAAACTGTTTTGACTGCAGGTTTAGTCAGTCTGGCAAAGAAATTTGATGCCAGTGCTGATGAGTCTGCTGTCAATGTCAAAATAAAAAGATAAGTGAGCTATATTTTTCGCAATTCAGTACTGAAAACCGTTGCGGTTATCTCCGCAACGGTTTTTTTTCAGTCTGAATTGGCGGCAGAGCCGTATGCCTTTATCAGCAATCAACTGGATAATAATGTTTCAGTGATTGATACCAAGACACAGAAAGTAGTAAAAAATATAGTTGTCACGGGCAAGCCGGTCGGGGTGGCTGCGAATAATCATAAATCTCAAGTTTATGTTAGTACCCCGGAAGGTAATGGATTTGCTGTGCTTGATGGCAAGCTATTAAAGCAAACTGGAATTGTAACTACAAGCAATGGTGCGTTGGGGATCGCTGTCGACAAAACTGGGCAACGTGTTTTCGTTGCAGATTGGTATGAAAATCGGATTTCGATATTTGATACCGATACTTTCAAATTAATCAAAGCCATCGTGGTAGGAAAATCACCATCCGGCATGGTTGTTGGCCCAGAAAATCAATGGCTTTATGTGGCTAATCGCATCAGTAATTCTATTTCACTGATTAATCTTGATTCCCTTGTGACCCTACGAACTGTGGATGTTGGCACACATCCTTTTGGTCTAGCTGTAGATGCCAAAGGTAAGCGGCTGTATACGGCTAATGTTGAAAGTGATGATGTAACGGTAGTAGAAATTGGTAATTTGAAAAAATTGGCTACCTATACAGTGCCGGTACAAAGTCGTCCCTATGCTGTTTCGCTAGCTTTAGACGATACTCGCCTGTTTGTTACCAATCAAGATGATAGCTCTGTTTCTGTTATTGACACACAAACCTTGAAAGAGATCGCTGTAATCGAAGTGGGGGAAAAGCCGGAAGGTATAGATACTCATCCCGATGATCGCCACGTTTATGTTGCAAACTGGATGGATGGAACAGTTTCTGTTATTGATAGCAAGTCCCTTAAGGTTGTTAATACCATTGCTGTTGGTGATGGTAGTCGCGCATTTGGACAATTTTTCACACAATGATAAGGTAATCAGTTTTTTCATTAATCAACTATTTTTTTAATTTATAAGTTTGGAGAAGTTATGGCTGAAACTGTAGAAGAATTAACAGTAACCTATGAAGATGGGGGTATTGAAACGGTTAAAGAGCTAGATAAAAAAGTGCTTACCAAGGGAGCCTGGGCAACTATTATCTATCGTTATCAGGATTGGAATCGAACCAAGGAAGAATATGGTCCCGATAAATACACCATCCGCCGCTATCAAAAAAGAAACGGTGAATACCAGCAAAAATCAAAGTTTAATATTTCCAGTAAAGATCAAGCGAATAGTATCATTGCAGCTCTGGAAGAATGGATTAAAGAATGATTTTTTTAGAGGCTATTTTTTAGAAATAATCGAAGCGAAAAAGTGGGGAAATCAGGCCGGCCTTTTAAAAATTCGAGGCAAATATTAACCTATTTGGCGAGGATTTTCGGAAATACGGACGATTTTACCGCTGTTGCAGCCGTTTTGTTTTTAATAAGACAGCTACTTCACAGTAAACAAGAGCTAAGCGGACACTCCCTTGGAGCTAAGTCTGGGTGCAATTGGGTAGAACAACTGTATGAATGAAAAACAGGTTTTATTATCTCCACATTTCAAATTTTTTAAACTCTTCTAGGCTTTAATCAAAAAGGTAATATTTCACAGACTATTTGTATTTGATTAAGTAGGCTATGTGTCTTAAAACAGACATTGAAAGTAACTATTACCAAAGCAAAGAGGAAGTGAAAATGAATAAATCAAGAAGGCAGTTGGCCTTAGACGTTAGGCTTTCCGCTGCACAAATGGCGGCAAGCATCGATCATCCTGCACACACCACCAATGGTGACGAACAAAAATTTCGTTACGATCAGTCAAAAAAATTTGCACCCAACTATTTAGCCAGTTACACCAAAGGTTTACCCCATGATTATGATACTGGGCTAATTTCTAATCCTGATGATTTCCAACAATTTGTAAAGGGGATTGACAGTGGTGATCCTCGTGACTTTCGGGATACCCCGCTAGGGGTTCCTGAAAATTGCAGTGGTATTTATTGCCTACCTAAGTGGAAATCGGCTAAAGCGCTTAGTTTAC
Source organism: Methylococcaceae bacterium (assembly GCA_030618325.1). GTDB lineage: Bacteria > Pseudomonadota > Gammaproteobacteria > Methylococcales > Methylomonadaceae > JALSJK01. The sequence continues at coordinate 4,674 of JAUXDP010000174.1, forward strand.
CTAAAGGTAAGAATGCCGATAAAAAAGCAGATGTACGTGCATGGGAAAGTGCGGGCGCAGGGCAAACCTTTGATTTAGAGGGGCCTGATGCTCAAGCGGTTACCATGCCTCCTGCTCCAGCTCTAGGTAGTACTGAACTGACCGCTGAAATGGGTGAAGTTTATGTTCAGGCACTATTGCGAGATACGCCTTTTACTGCCATGGCACTAGGAACTACTCCGACAAAAAGTGATTCAGCCAAGGTTAAGAAACATATCAATCAGCTTAACAAGTTGGATTGGTTTTCTGGTGCGGAAATCGCAGTCAATGCAGTCGAGTCATCCCGGCGGCGTATAAACTTAAAGTCTCATACAGCATTTCGCGGTATAACACCCGGAGATAACATCGGGCCATACATTTCACAATTTCTACTGGCAGGAAATGCCGGAATAAACGGAAATGATGCAGAAAGAGATGCGAGCGATGGATTAATTTCATACGGTGCCATTACAGCAGATCAACGCGTACGTCATGCCAGTAAGGGAGATAATCACATGACTGAATGGGACGAATGGTTTGATGTCCAAAATGGTGCCAATCTTGCAGGGCAGGAAAGCTATGACAACAATACCAAACGCCGGTTTATTACCACACCTCGCGATATGGCTACCTATGTTCATTATGATGCATTATATGAATCTTATTTGAATGCCTGTTTGATTTTATTGGGTGATGGCATTCCCTTTGACCCAGGTATTCCCTTTCAACTCCCTGACAACTTAGATCATCAGCAAGGTTTCGCTCATTTTGGTGGGCCACATATTCTTACATTAGTCACTGAAGTGGCAACACGCGCTTTAAAAGCTGTGCGTTACCAGAAATTTAATATTCATCGTCGATTAAGACCTGAAGCGCTGGCTGCTCGGTTGCACAAAGCCAAGAAACTAAAGTCTTCAGCACCAGAGTTGGCAGAGATGCTGAGTGATCTAAAAAATAGCGGTATTATTAGCGACATTGAAGCAATGAATCAAGACCACAATCCAAGTAAAGAGGCGACCCGTTTACTTCCTATGGCTTTTTGTGAAGGTTCACCAATGCATCCTTCCTATGGTGCTGGGCACGCAACGGTCGCTGGTGCTTGCGTCACCATTCTGAAAGCTTTTTTTGATCATAAACATCCTCTGGCTATGGCAGGTGATCCTGGCAAAGCATTTGTACCTGATGCGAAGGGGCAATGTCTTGAAGTTATTGATGTGTTAATGCCTAACCCGGACATAACTAGTACTAAAACAGAAATTCCAGGTGTACTGACCGTAGAAGGGGAGCTGAATAAATTAGCCTCCAATATTTCCATTGGCAGAGATTGGGCGGGAGTACATTATTTTACTGATTACATCGAGTCCTTGCGGATGGGGGAGAAAATTGCTTTGGGAATTTTACAAGAACAAAAGCTAACATATGGTGAAAACTTCTCTATGACATTACCTCTATTTGATGGAGGTGCAATTAGAATATAGAGAAAGGTCTTATTATTGGGCTTATAACCGTATAGGTTATGAGCCCAACACTACTACAAAAAAGTATTTATAAGCTTCAATCACCTTTAAAGTTATGATACTTATCTTTAAGATCCTTGAAAACAACAACAGCTTTAGCTGTTATAGCTTCGACTTCTGATTTTTCCATCTCCCCTTTTTTGTATTCTCTGCGCGCGCGGCCTAGTTGTCCTAGTGCTTTTTCGCGAATACGATATGTTACTGCGCTTTCTATTGTTTTAGCTTTTTGTTTTGTAGATTTGAACAATTTCATAACGACATCTTTTTCAGCATCATCTTGAATAGCTTTTAGTGTTTCTTCTACTAAAACGATTGCCTCGTCAATTGCTTCAGCTGTAGCTGCTGGCGATTTATTTTCGATTTTTCCTGCCTTTTTGGCCATTGCAGAAGGTGCAACGGCAAGCATTGCAAAGCTAACGAATATAGCCAATGTTAGTTTTTTCATTAAACCCATAATAGAAATTACCTCGTGTAAATTAATGTTTTAGTTTATGCATTAGCTAATAGCTAGAGCATCCAATTGATCATATCATAATATT
>JAUXDP010000204.1 GCA_030618325.1 Methylococcaceae bacterium
AAAGTGTGCTTTAACAACATGGCCGTTAAAAAAGCAAACGCTACGCCGATCATGTAAAGACTAAAAACAACCAGCCCCCCGTTTTCCGGAAAGAAAGCGGCGGCAAACAACGTAAAAACTGCCAATCGTGCGCCACAGGTCATAAACGGATTTAACAGAATAGCCAATAAGCGGTCACGTTGTCGCTCTAGCGTCCGTGTTGCCATCATCGCCGGCACATTACAGCCAAAACCAAGTATTAAGGGTACAAAGGCTTTTCCCGGCAATCCCAATACACGCATAAAACGATCCATGGCAAAGGTTGCGCGTGCCATGTAGCCAGACTCTTCTAATATCGAAATGAACAAATATAAAAAACCCAGAATTGGTACAAAAGCCAGTACTTCACGGACGCCATTACCCACTCCACCAGCAAGCAGAGTAATCAGCCATTGCGGACTACCCATTAAGCCCAGGAAATATCCCGTTCCATCAACAAAAATCGCCTGCGCAAAGTCACTAAAGAATGGTTTAAAAGCCCGACCCAATTTGATAGTAAAGGTAAACATCAAATACATGATGCCGAAGAAGATAGGAATACTCAAAAAGCGGTTCAAAATGACCTTGTCAATGGTATCGGATAACATTCTCCCTACTTCTGATTGCTGTGTCAGTGTATCCCGAATTAATGTATTGATATAACGATAGCGACTATCGACTATTAAAAGATCGGCCTCTTCCCCTGTATTGGCTTCGATAGCTTGATAACAATCATAGGCTCTATTTTGTAAGGTTTCATCCGCCAGACTCATGGCAAAGCCATCTTTTTCCAACAGTTTGACAGCTATCCATTGCGGATTTAGCGATTTATTATTTAATTGTTTTTCAATTAATGGTGTTAACTGATTAATAGCAGCCTCAATTTCTTCCGGATATTTAACCGGAGATGAAGAAAGTGCTTTTGTTTCCACCAACTGATTGATCGTTGATTTCAGTGCATTCAGATCCTGTGTTTGTGTTGCTACCAAAGACACCAGCGGACACATAAGTCGCCGGGCTATTTCATCACTATCAATTTTAATATCCCGACCCGTTGCGTCATCCATAATATTAAGCACAACAACCATAGGGATACGCATTTCCAGCAATTGCGTGGTGAGATAAAGATTATGCTCAAGGTGCGTGGTATCAACGATATTGATAATCAAGTCAGCCTGTTGCGATAAAATAAAATCTCTCGCTACTTTTTCATCCAGCGAAGTCGAATGCTCATTGACATCAAGACTATAAATACCGGGTAAATCGACGACCTTGATAATTTTGTTATCATAACGATACTGCCCGGTTTTCTGCTCCACCGTGACCCCGGCCCAATTACCGACATGTTGTCTGGAACCGGTCAGGCCGTTAAATAGCGTGGTTTTACCGCAATTGGGGTTACCGATTACCGCGACGGTTACTTCCTTTTTGAATGACTCAACTGTCCGCTTTGAAGGTTGATGTTTCAAACGTTCTATCCGTATTGCAGCGACTTCATTTTGCCGTAAACTCAGATCAGTTCCACGCACCCGAATCTCAACCGGATCACCCAAAGCGGCAATGCGGATAACCGTGAACTCAGTTCCCGGAGTCAGCCCCATAGCCAACATCTTTTGCCGGTAAGGCAAAAAACTTTTGTCAAATTCCACGACACGGCCAGTGTCGCCAACATGCATATCTTTTAAACTAATCGTCATTTAGAAACCTCCAACACCTTGAATTTTTCGTTTGTTATCTTGCGTGCTTGTACCCCTGCGAACAGAAAAACAGCGAGGGGTGAGAATAATTAGTCATTTTTTGACTTAAATGTTTGCTCATACGATCTGATATAGAAAGTATTTCCGTTATATTCTATTTCACGGAGTTTGTTTTTTTCGATAAGTTCTCGAACAATATCCCAATTTGTTTTTGTTTTTTCCAGTAATGTTTGTACTGCCTCTTTACGCATAGGATGGACTGACGTAATAGCCAGTAAATCCTTTTCCGGATCACCGCTGGAAGCAAATGCGTTGCCTTCATAGCCAGTCAGTAGCTCAACTTCGGGAATGCTCTGGTTTACCCTTTGATAAATATGATTGAGCCTATCTGCATCAGGAGCAAAATTTCCTCGTTCAGCAGTCGGGCGAGTGGGAATAGCCAGATAGGCTTTGTCCGGTGCAAGTTGTTGTAAAAAATCCACTAATCCAGCTATGCTCGCATCGTCGGTATTAAGTCCTTCTATTAACATGGTTTCAGTTGCTAAAAACCCCTCATAACCGTTAGCAAAGGATAACATCGCCGACAATATTTTCTGCAAGTTCAAAGATTTATTAGGATGATTAATTTGCTGCCATTTTGGCTCATCGACACTATCCACTTTCAGAGAAACCCAATCGGCCATTTGCAGCGTTTCCCGGACTTTCTTCCGCCAGATAAGCGAACCATTGGTAATAATGGCGATTTTAATATCCAGATCACGCAATAGTTCTATCGTTTTACCCAGATTGTCATCAAGTGTAGGCTCTCCATCAGGTACAAAAGTCAAATAATCAATCGGTTCTTGTTGTTTCTGAAATTTCATAACGGCAGCTTTGACTTCATGGAAAACCTGTTGTGGCTGATAAAATACACAAGGTTCTATTTCTGTTGCTTTGGTCGAGCCCACCTGACAATAAACACAGGAATAAGAACAGTGTTTAGGTGGAATATTATTGATGCCTAAACTACGGCCAAGGCGTCTTGAAGGGACCGGACCAAAAATAATCATATCATCATGCCTTTTCAGTTGAAGCCCATTTTATCCATCAATACCTTTCGTGCGTATCCGTTTTCAGGGTCGGCATTGGCAATCATCATTTCGGCGAGGATTTATCTGGCATGTTTATGACCATGCTCATGAGGCTCGGCAGGTTTAGTGCGCAAAGTTCCATTCAGATAATCCTCGACGGCTTTATCGGGATTGATTTCCGTTGTGATCACCGGTTTAATATCCATGCTTTCAAGTCGGCGCACCAGACCGGTGCCCATACCCATGGCAATCAAAACCTGAACATCGTCTAATGGCGAAGGGTTGTGAGGAGAGCTGTCATGAAAGGATTGTTCCTTAGCTAACTCTAATAACGCTTTGTGTGAAATGGTTCCGGTTTCTATCTCATAGATCCAGAATTTCCTGCACCGTCCCGTATGGTCGGTAATTTCTCGTCGATTTTGGCTCGCTACTGCAATTTTCATTTTGAGCTCCTATTTTTAACTGCTAGTTTAAAAGTTAGCGACACAATCTAAAACTATGTAACTTTTGTGATTAACTCTAACATACAAATTTGGGAAATCATGTGTTGTATAAGTCATTACGCATTTTCGTCTTCTTAAGAAAGAGAACGAAGAAACTAATGGGGAGTACTATATAATCCATGAAATGGAATTCAGATATTGTTATTAAAAAAAGCTCAGCCAATTACTGTCCCGAAATTTTGATTAGCAGGTTGGACAAGAAGTGGATCACGCCTTTCGTGCATTCGCTTATGACCATCAAGTTGTTCGACAGCTTCCCAATCTGCACGCGATAACCAGATCGTTACATACCAGAACATATTCGGTTCATTCTCAGCCTCGATTAAGTGGGAATGATCAAGCCCATTCTGTTCGGTGGTGCTTTCATAATCCTTCATCACAGAGATGAACTCATCCCTATTCTCCTGATTAACAATAAACTTGCCAACATGCATAAATTTTTCGCTCATTTCAGCCTCTCCTTTCAAGTTATTAAATAGTGTCGTGGGAACTATCATTACTGACAATCTAGCTCCTAATTTTCAGTTTATAGACCTTTTTCTTGAGTTTGATGAACTATCCATACGAAAGTGTCTTAACGCCGTCTTCCAACATCAATGTTAGGGTGACATCACGGTCAGCGACGTTGATTCCTTCGAGTAGATCATCGCCCGTTAACCCTTCGCCCTGCAAACGTACTGGACACACAAAGATTGATCCACCTGCCTCCATAAAGTCTGTCATGAGATCATGGGTACTCTTGCCATGTATCCTTACATGGTCAGATGCTAATGGCAATCCCTTGTTAACAAATCGCACCGCTCCCATATTCATATCAATGGTAACGGGTAGTTTATGATTGTTCCTGACCATAGTGCCTACTTCAAAAGCCCGTCTGATTTGGAACAGATCGTCGCTGGATAGGTCAATAAAAAGTCCTTTCGCTATTTCTGTCATGGTTGTTCTCCTTCAAATAGTCAATTAATTTCTATAAATTTCTGACATAAGCGCTTATATACAGCGATGTGAATTTCCTCTTGTCTGAAAGCCCTACCTAGGAGGTTGTTCCAGATTGAGTAAGTGTTAGGTTATTGCAATATTCGTAGTATTCAATTGACTTTTATCAAGAATAACAATTAATTGAGTGTGGCATATTGCCGCAGTTATTTGGCTTGGGAATAGCTGCTCAGTTTTTTTCACTGAAAGAACGTAATAGGAATTTATGGAGGGTAGTGCTATTTTCCGGTTGCAAGGTATTCAGATTATTTCTACCAAGTTACTACGAGCAGTATTTAGGTAGATAAGAGTAATAAAATATTGCCTAAGGCGACAGGAATACCTACCCTGATTATCCAATCGCATTAATCTTAAGCTGAAGTTACTCGTTGTCAGAGTACCATATGGCTCAAATAATTGGGATCATTGTATGGAAGCGATTTTTTTAAAAAAATATCAGGTGTCAGATCGACTGCATGACAGAGCTTGTCAATATCTGGAAAATACAATTTATTTTTTTGTTCAAGCAACAAATTATCTTCTTTAAATTTTCGGAATAAACGAGAAAGAGTTTCTGGTTGCATACCCAATTGTGAAGCCAATACTTGTTTGGTGTCAGTTAATGTTACAAACAATTCATGATTCTTCTGGATTTGATACAGCTCACCCAAATGTATAATCAAGCGTTGTCCTGCATCTGGCTGAGTTAATTTATCGATGTTGTTCATTAAATCTAGCATATGACAACCCATACAGCTAAGTAAATGTTCTGCCAGCCGAGGTGAATGGCTAACCAGATCAAGCAATACCTTTTTCTTCACCACAATTAACTCACTATCTTGTTCTGCTTGAGCTGTCATTGGATAGCAAGAGTTTGGTATAAACATCAATATCACGCCGATTAAATTACCCTTATCATAGGTCTTAAAAACTTTTTCCCTACCAGCAGCAGTAGTGCGGAATAGTTTTATTTTGCCTGATGCTATCAAATAAAAAACATGTGCAGGGTCATTGTGTTGAAACAGTACCTGTCCTTTGGGGAGAAATTTCTTACGACTCGTTTCTAACATTTGCACATGCTCTTCACTAGTCATCAGCTGCAGAATATTATTATCTAAGATATTGTTTTTCATTTGTCAGAATTTACTTTAAATTGAAAAGGCATAAATGGAAATTGAATAGCTTATGCATTTTAGCATTGAGTTATTGTGTCCTATTCCTAAGAGCTTGTTTGGAAGAAAGCTGTTTTATAGTCTGCCTGACAGTGAAACATCAGTTATGATAAAAGCGAAATAGCGATTAAATACTATCAAAGAACAAATTTTATAATATATCCAGAACAGCAATATGTACGTTTGTACATTTAAGAATTCGTCTCTCCTGCACGCTTTCTAGCTGGAATCCAAAGGGAATAAAAATGACTCAAAATGTTTATATTGCAGGGGTAGAGCAAGGAAGCGGTAAATCAGCCATTGTACTTACACTCATGGAGTTATTGTCAGGAGAAACATCTAAATTAGGTTTTTTTCGTCCTCTGGTTCATGGGAATGTAGAAGAGGATAAGCTTATTA
>JAUXDP010000117.1 GCA_030618325.1 Methylococcaceae bacterium
GTTGATTTATTCCTGCTGAAACTGTCCATTGATGACGTTTATCGGGCCTTAATTCACGGAATAGATCGGGTCCAACTGCTTCAAGATGAGTGGCTTTAGAAAAGCCAATGGTACTATCAGGCCCAGCTAATAAAACATCACGATATTCCTGGGCTGTGATTTCCCCTCTCACATAAACAAGTTTGTAGGGGTTGGAAAGATAACCGGCCTGATTGGTGTAACTACTATTTAAATGAAACAGGGTGTTTTTACCCATAACTTGAGAGAGGCCTAGATTAATACTGTGATAAGTGCTTTCTCTTCTGAATTCTTCGACATCGCTGTCGTCATCGTCGTTTCCCCCTCCATGATGTCCGCCACCTCCGCTACCGGTGGTTCGTGTAATATCGTTAACAGCTAAACTGTATCCAGCTGTCAGTGTAGTGAGTTTGTTATTAAGTTCCCAACTCAGATTCGCCGAGCCAAAAGTTGATTCAAAATCCGGTTCGATAGAAACACCACCGGAAAGGTTTAGAGTTAAATTATTTAGATAGAAATTCATACCCAAAATTGGCATGCTACGACTTTCCCGGGGATGTATATCTAAATGCTGGATCGGTTTAAAATCAGATATTGGGCGTTTAATGATCGCATCATACCCAGCAATAATTTTCTCAAAATTGCTTCCCACCGCTGTAGCTCTTGCAGCTCTGGCAGCAGGTTCCAAAAATAAACTAAAGGCTATATCGTAAGGATCGCTATCTGAACCTGAAGCAGCAACAATAACATCGCTCATTGCTTGAGGTGTGCTGTAGGAAGGTGTGGCACCTATATAGGTATCGAAATCATAGGAAAAGGTAAATTCAAAAAAATCATTTATGGGCACAATGAAATCGCCATGATAGACTTGGGCTTCCATGCGATCGCCTTCTTCCATGTAATAGCCATACTGTACGTTACCTTCAGCCTCAGCCACTGGGGTCGCCGCTTTGGTACTGATTCCTGGCAAACTCAGCGCAACACTGCTTAATGCCAATAAAGTGGCATTACCGGGTTTTTTCACTTTAGTTGCAGCCACAACCACCGCCTAATGCACCCGTACCGCCAGAAGATGCTTCTTTACTGTCAAACACATGAGATCTCAGTGAGGTATATGATTGATCGGGGGTAATAAGCATTTCTCTTTTTGCCAGGTTCCCTCTTTCCCAAGGTGCCACACTACAAGCAGAAACTGAAAAAAACAAAACCACTGTTAAAGTACGGTTGAACAAACTATTAAGGATGCTCATAAATTTATTTTTCTCCATTCTCCGCTAACAACTCCATGACGTGATTTCGGATTTCTTTTTCGTCACGTTTACGAAAGCCTAAATGTATAAAACGTATTATTCCTTGTCGATCAATAAAATAAACCGAAGGCATTGCCATGACACCATATTGCTTAGGGCATTGTCCGCTAGGGTCCATTGCAATGAGATAGTCGACAGGGTATTCCTGAAGAAGCTTCCTAGCATCTTCAGAGTCTTCATCGACATTAATAGCAATAACTTCAAATCCTTGCTCATGTAATTCATTGCGTAATGCATTCTGAAAAGGCATAGATTTTTTACAAGGTGGGCACCAAGTTGCCCAGAAATCAAGATAAATGACTTTACCTCGGTATTTTTGGAGATCTAGGGGAATCTTTTCTAACTCAAGTGTTGCCGGACATGAAATAGCTAGATCATTGACTCCAAGGGCTTTGACGGATGGGTAAAAAAAAGTCAGAAGGAGCAATAGTAATAATTTACGCATTTTGGTACTCATAGTAGGTAATAAACTAAGCATTTTTTATACCACAAAAATAACAATTTTAAATTAAAGTTGATTTTATAAGTCAATTTAAAGAGTCCAGTAACAAAACTGGCGGAACCAAAATTATTCCCAGATATGTAAGCTTTTGCTTACTCTTTTTTAGAGGATGTTACGACTTAGTAAGGTTGGTGTATCTACTCTAAGTTATTAGCCATAATGAAGATATAAGATATCGGTATTAACTATTTCAATAGATGACGAGGAAGAAGAAAAGGGTGGGGATATGTTTACTGAATTCGTGTTGTGTTGCTGTTCAATTTGGTTGTCTCAGTGTTGAATGATGTACGAGACAGCTTTCAATATTAATTAAACTATGTTAAATAAACTATATTAAACGAGTTATTTAGCATAGTTTAATTAGTTTTTTACTTTCTTATCTCTGTCACTTCGGTTTTGCAAAAAGCTTTGCTTGGTGGGCTTGAAAAATTGGTGGATTTGAAAAAAGAGTAAGGAGTCATGCAAAAAAATGACTCCTAATAGAGTTAGCGACTGAGAATAGCGGCGCTATGTTTTCATTTTTTGTTGGTTAAGAAACTTTAAGCAATAATAGCTTGTTTTTTACGGATAAAACCCAACCCACTAATTGCTGAGACAAATAGCCAAACGGCTGCAGGAACAGGAACGACTGTCGTTGCCACTACGGAAATATCATCAAAATGAAATTTATCACCGTTAAATGTACTTGGGTTTCCATACGACCCCATGCTTTCGTACCAGATCTGTACTTCATCTAACCCTGACCACAAGGCATTTTCCGATAGAAAATTAATCGTCCCTAATTGATCACTTGCTAGCTGTTTAGAAACTTGTGCTGAACCCCCAACCAGGCCATCGATTTGAAGTGCAAAAGTACCTCCAGTTAAATCTTTTCCTTTCAGGAATACTGATTCAAGACTTAGTAGATCAAATTTACCATTATCATCTTTGAACAATCTCATACCGATGGTATCGTTTGCCATTTCAGCGGCATTGGTATTGTTGCCAAAATTAAAAGTCGCATGCAGATGTTCTTCCGGTGCATGAATGGTGTAGCCAAACTCAGAATAAGGGGCGGACTGGTCATCACTCAGGTTTTCGAGAGTCATTGAGACTGCCGAAGCTGACGCAGAAGCAAAAAGGGCTAAAAGCATTGTCAGCCCAGAAATGAGTGTTTTTGTTTTCATAAATATAATCCTTATATGTAGTTAATAAAATTTATGCAATGCGTGCGCTCAGTATTCCAAATGGGCTATATCTTATAGCCAGAATCTAGATATTTTTACTGATATTCTCTGCTCGCATCAATAAAATTAAAGCATAAACTGTGCCATTTTTTGTTTTGCCATAGTTAACTCGTTTCTAATAACAATGAAAACCAGGCTGGAGGCCTAATAATGAAGAACAGTTTGACGATGATTGGACAATTTATTTATTACTAATCAATTAATCAATCGCGAAATATCAGTCATTTCACCTAGGAATAAAAGTCAAATAACATATTTATTAACCAAGTTGCAGCTCCCTGCGTTCAAAACTTACCTCATATCTACATGCCCCGTGCCCCAACTTTCTGTATATAAATAAAGGGCTAAGATGGTAGATCCTAGAAACCACTCTGCTTTCAATTCATGTTATGGCATAAATTATGCTTAGTTTTTGTCTGGGCGGTTAATAAGAATCATAAATTTTTCTGACTCACAAATTATAAATTTTATGAATACCCGTTAGCTACATCAAAATAACTTCAACTTTACTAAGAACCTGATCAAGTTCGTAACTAGCCGATGTCGGTTGCCGACAGGCGAGGCGGAGGTAGTGAGTTTACATATGAGTAAATGAGGGTTTCGGGCAGGTTCTAAATACTCAACACATAACAAAATGGAGTACACCAGTGAATAAAATAAATCATGTTTTTAAACATACTTTTAAATTAATTTTTTTGCTAAGCAACCTCACTATGGCTAATGCTGCTGTAGTAGGTGAACATACTATGAACTTCGATAACACTACCGACAACCCAGTGTTTTTTGATAATGGTACGACTGTATTTGGTCCCTTAGATATTAATCCTTCGGTACCTGTGCCAGATGTTGGAGCATCTCTGATTCAGGACGGCATTAGAAATGCTCCCATTGGGATTGGTTCGAGCGCACCTTTAGACAATCAAGGAAACGGACATCTACACTATACCTTTAACTTTTCAGACAATTCCACCGCAGTAGCGTTTCAAGCTGATGTTGGTGGTGCTTCTATATATGCGGACGGCAGTTCTTTTGCCTTCAAAAGTATGTTTTTTGCAGCCATATCTGATCACGATGTCAACGTCACCGGCTATCAGACGGGAGGAGGTAGTTTCAGCAACCTAATTTCATCCTCTGCAACCAATTCTACCGTAGACTTTCTGGGTCTGGACGCGCGCTATGGTGATGTAACCCTGATAGAAATGTGGTTTGATTCTACTGGTCGAGGTGCTATCGGCCCCATTGGAGGAACCGCAACATATGACAATATCGTTATCTCATCCCCTGTCCCTTTACCAGCTGCATTTTATTTATTCATGTCAGGACTGATAGGGCTATTAAGTTTTCATAAACTTGACAAATATAGCGAATAAACTTTTTTCTGTATTGATTATATTTTATAAGTCATTTCACCATACAGCCTAGTGAAATGCCTGAAAATAGCGAAAACAAACAACAAAAAATCATATATTTACTATAAATAACAGTTACTTATAAAATAGGCACGAAGGTTGCTACTGAGAGTACTGTAAAGGAATTTATATTTTCACACTTTAAAGCTAGTTAGGAATCATTTTCTCAACAAGTAATTATGAGTGAAACGAAACTTAAGTTGTGGGAAGTAAGTGTTTATTTAAGTTTTCTGCCACACCTGTTGTGAAGCGGGGCCGGAAAGTTTCAGGTCTGGTAACAGATGGCTGAAGCCGCCACCTTGGAGTGAAAGGGGGACTGGTAAGTTTTAGCAACAGGATGCTATCTTCTCCAGTAAAAATCACTCATTTAAAACAATGTGTGAACTCTGGCTTTTTTTGTTGCTGGTAGTTTACATTCCATAATTTATATAACTGTAATGCATTATTAACAACATTAACGAGGTAATCATGAACAAAATAATAAAATTAACAACGCTTTTGCTATCTTTCACAGCAGCCTTGGCATTTTCCAATAGTGCCACTGCAACTGTTACACCAAATGGAGGAGTAAACTGGGGAGGTACACAAGGTATTACCACTCCAGATTTGTGGACTCAAGGCCATGGGAATGTGGTAGGTTCTCATTTTATGCGTATGATGAACGGGTCTATGAATCCTAATGGTATGTTGATGCAACATCATTTTGCCAATCATGATGGTGCTGGAGCTGTTGATCCCAGCATAACCAGTTCAATCGCTGGTGCGATGCCTGGAGCATCAACTGTAACCATTGATCTCAGTAACTTTACCGACCCTTCTTTTGATTCAACTTTAATGCGTGTTGAAGTATTGAGTTTTAACGGAACCGGAATCGCAGGTATTGACACGCCAACAGCTGCGACACAAGTAGGGACTACATTTACAGAAACCGGTGCAACTTGGACTAGCCCTGCAGGTATGATGAGTAATTGGGACTATACTTATGCTGATTTTATTTTTGATCCCGCCGCCAGTGCGGAACAAATTGTTATCAACTCCAATGGCTCAAATATCGGCCAAGTTTTTGTTTGGACTGAGCAAACTGCGGTACCTGTTCCTGCTGCGGTCTGGTTGTTTGGTACAGCAATGGCAGGCTTATTTACCACTCGCCGCCGTAATTTAAATACTGCCAGGGTCGCTTAACAGCAATTCTCTGAGCATATAAAAATTTGTGTTTAGTCGTTTCGATTAGGGAGTTCTTCCAGAATCAGAGCCTCGTCGAGTTCTCCGGCGAGGCTTTTTGCTTTTTTGCAACTTCATCTGATGGATGATCCAATTCCAGTGATAAAAGTAATTTACGTATAATCCTATTTTCAAAAATATAATAAACCTGCCGTGAACCCCATCGCTATTATTTGTTTCTTTTTTTCCGGTGTGGCCGGTCTGATCTATGAAATTTGCTGGATCCGCAAAGCTTCGTTGATTTTCGGGTCAACAACATTTGCATTAAGTACTATTCTGGCGGTATTTTTTGCCGGCCTGGCTATCGGTAGTTTTCTATTTGGCCGGTTAAGTAAAAAGCAACAAAACCCCTTACTATGGTATGCATTACTAGAACTGGCTCTGGCAATTTTAGCCTTGGCAAGTTTGTATCTATTTGATGCTGTCAGTCATCTCTACTCAGTTTTTTTCTATGATCCAGATGCCGGTAATCTGGTTTCTATAGTTTCACGAATGATATTGGTTTCATTGGTGCTTTTGCCACCTACTATTCTTATGGGTGGGACACTACCGCTATTGTGCCGCTTTCTGATTTCTGATAACAAACGGATTGCTGGCAACATTGGTTTACTCTATGGCATCAATACTTTGGGTGCGGTTGTTGGTTGTGCTGTTACCGGTTTCTGGCTTCTGCCAGTAATTGGCGTAATAAAATCTGTATTGGTTGCTGTACTGATTAATTTTTCAATCGCAGTCATTGCCGGATACTTATCCCTTCACAAAACCAGTTTACTGAATAGTGATTATTTATCTTCTCAAAAGCCTCGTTCAGTAGATAAAAAACAAGCAAAAATAGTTTATTCAGTCAGTACTCTGGCTCTGATGTTTTTTATGACCGGCTTTGTAACAATAGGTAGTGAGGTGTTGTGGTCGCGCTTTCTTACCTTGTTGATGCGTAACACAGTACATACTTACACCATAACCCTGTCAGTCGTTTTAACGGGTATCGTCATCGGCAGTTTTATCGCTAGCCGCCTGTTTGATAAACGTCTGCCCTTGATGAATATTTTTTCCATCCTGCAGATTATTACCGCACTGCTCAGTTTGACTTTGATGCTTCTACCGGCTCATTACTGGCGTGAACTGGGGCAAGGTATTTTGCCAGTGCTGTTATTAATGTTAATACCAGGCATAATTTCCGGCATCTGTTTTCCACTGATTAACCGTCTGGCTATTAGTGATTATACTCAATCATCCGTGTCAGTAGGCCAGATGAGTGCTATTAATATTTTAGGCGGAGTTCTGGGTTCAATTTCAATTGGCTTTATTTTCCTGCCAAATTTTGGCCTGCAGATCAGTTTGCAGTTTATTACAGCTATCGCGTTGGCTACTGGATTTATTGCAATACTGACAAGATATCAACAACAATCTTTACTTAAAGCTACACGGAAATTGGCATGGATGACAATTCCTGTAATTGCATGGATTACGATTCCTTTGGCTTTGGGAACACGCTTGCCTGATGATTATCTCGGAGATAAGAATTTATTGGTCGATGTTGAAGAAGGTTACGGTTCGACTTTGTCTATCAGTCGCATGGGAACATCCCTACAACTTAAAATTGACCGGTTGTGGCAAGGCACCGATGTAAAAAATCATCAGTTTATGGTAGCCCACATCCCGATGTTGCTGCATTCCTCACCCAAAGATATTTTGGTTATCGGTATTGGAGTGGGTCAAACAGCCAGTAGATTTCTTTATTACGATGCTGAATCACTGGATGTAGTCGATATCGAGCCTAAAATATTTCCTTTTGTGAAAAGAAATTTTCAATCTCAATGGATGGATGACCCACGGGTTAAGTTGCTACCAGAAGATGGGCGTACCTATGTTGAGCATGGGCATAAAAAATATGACATTATTTCTATTGAAGTTGGTCAGGTTTTTCGGCCTGGTGTTGAATCATTTTACAGTGTGGAATTTTATCAAAGTGCAAAACAACGTTTGCAAGAGGAAGGTTTAATCGCTCAATTTGTCCCTCTCGCATTTTTTGAACCTGAACAATTCAAGAGCATTCTTGCGACTTTTCGAAGTATTTTTCCCGATTGTGTGCTCTGGTATAACACTCAGGAAATGCTGTTAATAGGAAAGAACAATGGACAACTGCACATTAATCCAAACAGGCTGCAATTACTGACTGCCGGTAATCTAATTAGCCAAGATATGGCATTCAGCTATTGGGGAGATGTGAAGCACCACATGAATAATCCCGAAGTTTTTCTTGCGGGGTTTGTAAGTGGGCCAGAGCAAATTACCGCACTTTCAAAATCAGCCTCTCTATATACCGATGACTTACCCACGTTGGCTTATGCTGTAAGTGATGCTCATGCGACAGATCATAATGAAATTGAATTGACCCATTTAATTACTAATCATTTGACGGATATTCATGAAATTTATAATGGTGAATTATCTGAACAACAACTCCAACAAATTGCAAAATTCAGAGATGAAAATCTGAAAGATTTAATTGCGAATGCTTATCTTGCGGAAGTCTTAGGTGTCGAACAAACAGCGCAACCGGGAGAATTGGTCAAGCTTATTGGAAAAGCACTACAACATAACCCTGGCAATGCAATGGCTAATCGGATGATGGGCAATGCCTATTTAAGCATCGCTCAACCGAAAAAGGCAGCTCATTTTTACCATAAATCAATAGCTATTAAATTTGACGATGCTATCGCACATCGTGGTTTGGCGCTTACCAGTGGACAATTAGGTCTTTTAGATCAATCTATCGCCCAAGCGAATATGGCCTTGTCGTTAATGCCGGATGATACGCAAGCTCTAAATATACTTGCCCTTAGCCTGATTGGTAAAGGTAGACCTCAAGAAGCGATTAGTTATCTGCAAAAAAGTTTAAAACTCAATCCTGTAAATATTAGCACAAAAGAATATCTTGCCTTGGCAAGGCAAAGGCAGAAAATCTAGTTTGATGAGTAAAATATATGTTGATTTCTGAGTTCTATTTTACCAGAACATGACAAATTTTCTGCAACTCGGTCAGGCCGCTATAAATGCTCGCAACACAGCTGAAGCTGTGCAATGGTTTGAAAAAGCAGTGCAGAAAGATCCCGGTGATGCTACTGCCTTAGCCTGCTTAGGGCAATCTTTATGCTGGTTAAATCAGCACAAGCAAGGACTGGATTATTTGTACAAATCTGGTAAGCAGTTGATAAAAAAAGCCCGTAAAAGCAAAGACACAAGTCAACTTATATTATTGGTTGAACAATTACAGTTTTGGGAAGATTATCAGGGCTCTCTTGAGCTGGTAAAGCAGGCGGTACAAATTAATAATTCTGATCTTCGCAGTTTCCAGATATTGGCACACACTTATTCCAGGTTGAACAAAAATAGTTTGGCGTTATCCGCAAGCAAACAAGCATTGAAAAAAGCCCCGATAATCCCGTATTGAATATTTTACAAGCCACATTAGAAGCCAGGGAAGGATTGTACGATGCAGCAAAAAGACGCCTAAAGAATGTTATAGCCCACCCAGGTTCTGGCAACGAGGAAAAATTCAGAGCCCATAAAGAACTCGCCCGCATTCTCGACAAGACCGGAGAGTATCAGAATGTTTTCGAACATTTACATAAGTCGGCTAAGCTTTCTTCTTTATTACCCGAAGTCACTACTGTCCGGTTAAGAAATCCGGCAGGGGGTTAAAGAGCCTAAGTTACTTGGTTATAAGGTAAAATAGCGGTTGTCGAGACAGCTTTTTTACTCACCAACCAACTTAGGCTATGAATCATATTAACACCGTTTTTTATCAACTCTTGCGTTTTATTCCGAAACATCGTTTTGATGAAGCAGTCACACGGCACCAAGGCGATTATCGTGTTCG
>JAUXDP010000280.1 GCA_030618325.1 Methylococcaceae bacterium
TAAAATGACTACGGGTGAAGAAGGGGAAGTTGATCTTGAAGCCATAGGGAAATTAGCGGTACTGGCTGGAGTGCGTGAATATCCGGCAAGAGTAAAATGTGCCACACTTGCCTGGCATACCTTGGATGCTGCACTAAAAAATCAGGAAAAATCTATTTCAACAGAATAGTTTATAGAAGTGACCACACTGATTAATCATACAGTTTCAACCACGAAGGACACGAATAGCACGAAGTTTTTATCTTGTTTTTCTTCGTGGTGAATAAATACGAAAATATATTTGTTCTATCTGGAGAAGATAGCTTACTTTGTCAGTCCCTATCTAAGAGGTTACATGCCCCATTAATTTCCCGACCTGAAATTGAAAAAATCAAAGAGGGTTTTTTCCTTGCATGGCAAGATGGACGATTGATGCTTTTTGATGCAGGCTTCCCCAAAAAAGGTTTAAGTGTCGAATTCGATGCCCGTTGCACGGAGCAGTTATCATGGCCAGCACCCAAAAATGGTCCACTAGCTCAAGCAATCGGCAGAAAAACCCAAACAGTCACTGATGCTACTGCTGGCTGGGGTCAGGATTGTTTCCATATTTTTCGTATGGGGTACCAAGTAAACTGTATTGAACGCTCGAAAGTGATAGCTGAATTATTGCGGGATGGGTTATTTCGACTTGAACAACAGTTCTGGATGCAACAGCTCAAACTTAAAGCACCAAAACTCATTGTTGGCAATGCGATAGAGATTCTAAAGAGTTTGGATTTTACGCCGGACTGTATCTATCTCGACCCCATGTTTCCTCCCAAACGAAAAAAATCTGCGTTGGCAAAGAAAGCGATGGTCGTACTTAAAGATATAGTAGGCAACGATGATGATAGAGGTGAGTTATTTGCAAGTGCGTGGCAAGCTACTGGCAGGCGTGTTGTAGTAAAGAGCCCAGATTATGCAGAATCGATAGGTGGAAAACCAAATGAAAGTTTTGCTGGGAAACTGGTTCGATATGATGTGTATTTAAAATAAACCTAGAATAAAGTACAGAGGAAATGATGCCAGACTGGATAGATGTGGTAGATCAAAACGCAATGGCAGATGGAGAGCATATTGTGGTGGATGTTGATGGTACCGATGTGGCTGTATTTAAGCTAGCAGGAGCATTTTATGCTTTAGAGGATGTTTGTACTCATGATGGTGCAGAAATTGCCAGTGGCAAATTGGAAGGAGATGAAATAATTTGTCCTAGGCATGGCGCACGGTTTTGTATTAGAACTGGTGAATTTAAAACGCCACCAGCTTATGAAAACATTGATTGTTTTCCAGTCAAGATAGAGCAGGGACGAGTAATGGTACGAGATGATCGCTGGGATTGAAAAATCCAACCCAGGGCGCTCACAAAAACACCCTGGATTATAATATGCTTTAAGCTCTATTTTACAACATTCCCAAAGTCTTTTTAAATACTGCTGCGGCTTCTTTTAAATGCTGTTTGGCAACTTGACCTTGTTCAGCTTTCACTTCTTTTCGAGCTTTTTTCAAATGACCTCTGCCCTTTGAAACACTACGGGAAACTGTATCACTGGCATTGACTTCTTTTCCTAATTTTATGGCATCTTTAATGATAGGGACAACCATTTGTCCTTCTGCGCCTGCATCTATTGCATCTTCAGCTTCTTTGATTTTTCCTAAAATTGCTTTTAGTGCATCGGCAGGTGCATACGATAATCTGCCTTCCTCAAAAGCAACAGCTGTTGTAGAAATGCTTCCCAAAGAAAGGGCGATTATTACTGGTAAGAATAGTTTTTGTATAACATTCATGACTTTTAATACCTCATTTAATAATGTTTTTAGAATTATGACTAATCTGAAGTTGTGAATTGCTATGTGCTATACAAATCAGATTGGTCAATATTGTAGCATAAATGGATAAAAGTACTAATCCCTATTAAGCTTGTGGTTTTGGGTTGATTATTTCATTTTCGGTCAATGATAAGAGGTAACGAAACTGAAAAAATCTCTTACCATTTTTAGTATAATGACCCTTTTTTTTCATAAGATACATCTTAAAATCTGAGCTACCAATGCAAGAAATTAATCCGATTACTCAAAAAATAGTTGATCTAAAAACTCGGACTGATGCCCTTAGGGGGTATCTTTGACTTCGATGTTAAAAACGAACGTCTGGTAGAAGTTCTAAGGGAACTTGAAGACCCTAAGGTTTGGGATAAACCTGATGTGGCGCAGGCGCTTGGAAAAGAGCGAGGTCAATTAGAGGCAATTGTTGATACAATCAATGAATTAGAAAATGGCTTGACCGATTCAGCTGATATTCTGGAATTAGCGGTTGAAGAAAATGATGAGGAAACGGTTGACTCGATCGTAGCAGATTTGGATGTTTTTTCAGCGAAAGTCGCTGATTTGGAATTTAGGCGCATGTTCAGTAAGGAAATGGATGCCAACAATGCCTTTCTTGATATTCAATCGGGTTCGGGAGGCACAGAAGCCCAGGATTGGGCATCAATGATTCTGCGGATGTATTTGCGCTGGGGGGAACGGAAGGGCTTCAAAACTGAATTGATTGAAGAATCTTCTGGTGAGGTAGCCGGCATAAAAAGTGCGACTATCAAATTTTCAGGCGATTATGCTTTTGGCTGGCTGCGTACTGAAACGGGAGTGCATCGGTTGGTCAGAAAATCACCATTTGATTCTGGTAATCGTCGCCACACCTCATTTGCATCGGTATTTGTTGCACCTGAGATCGATGATGATATCGATATCGAAATCAACCCCGCTGATTTACGAATAGATGTTTATCGTGCGAGTGGTGCCGGTGGGCAGCATATCAATAAAACTGAATCAGCGGTACGGATTACGCATAATCCTAGCGGTATTGTAGTGCAGTGTCAGAATGACCGGTCACAGCATAGAAATAAAGATAATGCCATGAAGCAGTTGAAATCTAAGCTGTATGAAATGGAGATGCTTAAGCGCAGTGAAGATCAGCAGGTATTAGAGGACTCTAAATCAGATATCGGCTGGGGCAGCCAGATTCGCTCTTATGTACTTGATCAATCTCGGATTAAAGATTTACGTACCAATGTTGAAACTGGAAACACACAAGCTGTATTGGATGGCGATCTGGATCAGTTTATTGAAGCCAGTTTGAAGAGTGGTTTGTAAGTATTTATTAAATATCAAAGTATAGAAAAATTCTAATGTCAGAAATTGAACAAGACGAACAGGAACAAATTAAACAACGGCGGAAAAAATTAAGTGCTCTAAGAGAGCAAGGTGTTGCTTTTCCAACCGACTTTCGCCGAAATGTAATTACTGGCGAAGTGATTGCCGAGTATGCTGATAAAACCAAGGAAGAGCTTGAAGCAGAACCTGTCAGAGTAAAAATCGCTGGCCGTATGATGACCCGTAGGATTATGGGAAAAGCGAGTTTTTGTCATATTCAGGATATGGCAGGCAAGCTGCAACTTTATGTTACCAGAGACACCTTGCCCGAAGGATTTTATAACGAGCAATTTAAAAAATGGGATATTGGCGATATTCTTGGCGCTGAAGGGACATTGTTTAAGACCAAGGTGGGGGAATTGAGTATCAAGGTTGATGATATTCGATTGTTAACCAAAGCATTGCGTCCCTTGCCCGAAAAGTTTCATGGTATAGCCGATCAGGAAATCAAATATCGGCAACGATATCTGGATTTGATAATGAGCGACAAGTCCAGAAAAACATTTGTCACTCGATCAGGCGTTGTCAATTTTATACGCCGATTTCTCGATCAGCGACAATTTATGGAAGTCGAAACTCCGATGATGCAGGTTATTCCCGGAGGTGCTACGGCACGCCCTTTCACCACACATCATAATGCTTTGGATATGGGGCTTTATTTACGAGTCGCTCCAGAACTTTATTTGAAAAGACTGGTGGTGGGTGGCTTTGAGCGTGTTTACGAAATCAATCGCAATTTCCGGAACGAAGGTTTATCAACGCGACATAATCCTGAA
>JAUXDP010000254.1 GCA_030618325.1 Methylococcaceae bacterium
ATGAATAATGCTGCAACCAACCTGGCGAAACTCAATTCACTCTCTGAAAAAAATATCACCTTATCAATTGATGATTTTGGTACCGGTTATTCATCATTGAGTTATTTACATCGTTTTCCAGTTGATACCGTCAAAATTGACCGTTCATTTGTTTCCGATATGGAGAATGATGGCCAGGTCAATATTGTTAAAGCCATTATTGCCATGGCTCATGGAATGAATATTAAAGTAGTTGCTGAAGGAATAGAGAATCAGTGGCAGTACGATTTTTTAGCAGCGGAAGGGTGCGATATTGGGCAAGGATACTTTCTTTATAAACCCATGGGTACTAATCAATTTGAACAATTGTTAAAGAAGTTCTCTCTTACAGCTTCTTAATGGTAGTCAAATTTATGCTGAGTTTAGGTGGCAGGGATATACTCAACTGATTTTTTAGGTATATTCTTATTGAGGATCGTCTATTTGCAACGATTAAAAAAGTATACTTCGCGCAGTCACTGACCCCACGAAGTATACGGGGTAAAAAACCCTTGAAAAAGCCTCGTTAATGACTCAACTTCTTGTATTTAATACGATGCGGGTTATCGGCATCCGTTCCCAAGCGCTTATGTCGGTCTGCTTCGTAGTCGGCATAGTTACCTTCAAACCAGACGACTTTGCTATCGCCTTCAAATGCCAGCATGTGGGTGGCAATTCTGTCCAGAAACCAGCGATCATGCGAAATTACAACGGCGCAACCTGGAAAGGAGAGTAGCGCTTCTTCCAGTGCCCTTAAGGTTTCAACGTCCAGATCATTAGTGGGCTCATCGAGTAATAACAGGTTACCGCCACTTTTTAGCAATTTTGCTAAATGGACACGGTTTCTTTCCCCGCCGGATAAGTTGCCGATGTGTTTTTGCTGGTCTGAACCTTTAAAATTAAAGCGGCCCACATAGGAGCGAGAGGCCGTTTGGTAATTACCTACGATAATATTATCTAGACCGTCAGAGATTTCTTCCCAAACTGTTTTTTTAGGATCCAAATCATCACGCATTTGATCAACATAAGCTAATTGCACTGTTTCGCCTAACCTTAAACTACCAGAACCAGCCTGTTCGGTACCTGCAATCATTCGAAATAAGGTGGTTTTTCCTGCTCCGTTCGGACCAATAATGCCAACAATGCCTCCGGGCGGTAATTTAAAACTTAAATTATCAATTAGTAACCGATCGTCATACCCTTTGCTGAGATTATTTGCCTCCACAACGATATCACCTAATCTAGGGCCGGCTGGAATGTAAATTTCTTGAGTCTCGCTACGTTTTTGTGCTTCTTGAGAGGACAACTCTTGAAACCTTGCCAAGCGTGCTTTACTTTTTGCATGGCGTCCTTTGGCATTCGATCGCACCCATTCCAATTCAGCTTTCATAGCCTTTTGTCGTGATGATGCCTGTTTTTCTTCCTGTTCAAGGCGGTTTTCTTTTTGTTCCAGCCAGGAGGAGTAATTGCCTTCCCAGGGAATACCCTGGCCTCGATCTAACTCCAGAATCCAGCCAGCAACATTATCCAGAAAGTATCGATCATGAGTAACGGCAACGACTGTTCCTTGGTAATCATGAAGAAATGTTTCCAGCCAGGCCACGGACTCAGCATCCAAATGGTTGGTGGGTTCATCCAATAACAACATGTCAGGCTTGGAAAGCAGCAGTCGACACAAAGCTACACGGCGTTTTTCACCACCAGACAACATACTAACATCGGCATCCCAGTCTGGCAGACGTAATGCATCTGCGGCTATTTCCAGAGTTCTATCCAGCTCCCAGGCACCAGCGGCATCAATTTTTTCCTGTAGTTCTGCTTGTTCGGCTAAAAGTTTGTCAAAATCAGCATCGGGTTCGGCAAAAGCGTTGTTGACTTCATCAAAACGCGTCAGAATGGCTTTGATTTCAGCAACACCTTCTTCAACATTGCCTCTAACATCTTTGCTTGGGTCCAACTGTGGTTCTTGGGGCAAGTAGCCAACATTTATGTCAGCTAGTGGTCTGGCTTCACCCTCAATTTCGGTGTCTATGCCAGCCATAATCCTCAGTAAGGTAGATTTACCAGAACCATTTAAACCTAAAACACCAATTTTGGCGCCTGGATAAAAGGATAAGGAAATATCTTTAAGAATGTAATTTTTGGGCGGGACTATTTTGCCTACCCGATTCATTGTATAGATATATTGTGCCATTGTTTCTCTGATTTACTTTTTAGGAGTGCAGTTAAGCGCAGTGATTATATACTCTTTAGGAACAGGTTTTCTAGGTTTAATACCGTATAGATTATTGATCATACGACAATCTTTGAATCAAGCTTTTTTCTCCCTGTTTCATGACTTGTGTATGATTCCAAACAAAAACAGGATGGCTGATAGCAGGCAAATGGTTCATCCATTGTTTGCAGGTTTTAACGTCCCAGGCAAAATAAATTGAAGTCTTATCTTGATCTGTTGAAAGCTTACAATAGCCTTTTCCTTTTAAATCTCCACTCACGCTTACACCGATTGATTGGTAAGGTACTAATTGTGTAACTTTAAGATCCATTATAAGTTGATAGGGCAGGCGGGTTTTCCAGTAATAACGACGGATGCTGTTGACTCCAAATGAGTCGCCGGGTTTTATTTCTTCAACTTTTTTGACATATTTCCACCAATTTGGCCATTGCTCCGTATCCAGCATGGCTAGCCAGACAGTTTCTATAGGGGCAGGTATTTTCCAGATTGTATTTAAAGAAAAATTTGGCATTTCAACATTTTTTTAGTTTGTTGAAATATACCCTAATCCATTTATTTCTGTCAGATTCTACTTGTCTTAGTAAAAATGTTTATTTCGCAGTTGGCTTAGTGCGGAATGATTTCAGGCTGGGCCGGACCTGCAGTATTAACAGTTACGAGATCATCTACAAATAGCCGACCGATATTATCGTGTAGGGCGTTTTGGCCAAAATACACTTTATTTTCCAGCCTTCTTATTTTATTGAGCATTTTTATAGTCTCTTTGCTGAATATACCCGTCTCAGGATCAATATTAGTTACAGGACATCTAGAGCAAGGCTTGGGTAATCTGAAATTGATTTCCCCTATGCTTATTTCCCGCCAGAAATCTTCTGCGTAACTGGCACTACCGGAAATTACCAGATTAGGTCTAAAACGGCTCATGGAAATTTCATAGGGCATATGAGAATTAAGCTCAACCAAAGAATTTTCCGAAATAATTAAAAAGGGGAAGCCATCAGAAAAATACACATTATCGGTAGGCTTCGCATATTTTTGATCAACTTGCCGAATGCTTTGTTTTGGTTGATAGACCAGATTACAGTCCATTTCCAGGAAATCACTTAGCCATTCATCTACTTCAGCGGAAACTAAATTGGCCTGACACTGGTCTTTCCAAATGGTTACAGTAAGCGTTTCGCCTTCAGTCTGATGTAAACTGAGGCTAATATCTTCAAAGCCAGGAGTAGAAAGAATAAGATGTTGGTCAGTTAGTCGCGTATTAAGTAAGGCCATTTTTGGCAATTTACGCTGACTAAGAAATTGCTGGTTTTGATCAACTAACATCCATTGGCGATCATATTGCAAACCTTTTTCTAATACCAGCCACTCTTTGACACGAATTCCAGCACAAGATTTTATTGGGTAGATATAAATATCTTGTAATTTTAGGTTAGACATATCATGAATGTATTATTTTGCGGAATAAGTACTACTTTTATATAGCCCGAGTTTTTACATCGGCATTTCAAGTTTTGCTGGTCCAGATGTATAGTTTCGAATAACTACTGTACCAGCAAACTTGTCATGCCATCCTTGTTTTCGATTATCAACTCCAACCCATATAATTCCAAAAAATAAGGGGAGCAGTGCTATATAATAGCCAAGGTAACGCACTATGAATTGGCCTGTAGAAGGTTTGCCCCCCGTCTTTGCATCAACGATGGTCAGCTTTAATGCTATTTTTCCTGGAGTGGCAGATTTATAAACCCAGAAACTAATAACTGCAGTTGCGGGTAGTATATAATTTAAAAGGATATTCCAAAAACCAGTAAAAGACTCACTTACCCAATAATCTGTGCCAGAAATTAGTGTAAGTATAGGCAGAAAGATTATTAGCATTAATATTGAATCTATTATTGCCGCCCCAGTTCTAATCCAAAATCCTGCATATTCCATTTCGTTCATATGGGTATTCTCATTTCAGGTTTTAGTTTTAGGGCGCCTCTATTAATTCTGGCTGAGCAGATATGCGTTTAAAATATTTGAGAACAAGGCGAAGATCGCAGTTAATAGCCGGCTATTGACAAGATTTTCAACGCAGTTATCGAATATTTTAAGCGTGTAGGTGCCTATCATGAATTAATAGAGGTGCCCTTTATTTCTACACGATCCGTTATAACAAGTTCAGTGGATTGAGGTCTTTCAGATCATTACTGACATTCAATCAAG
>JAUXDP010000063.1 GCA_030618325.1 Methylococcaceae bacterium
TTGTAGGTTGGGTTGGGTTGGGTTAGCGCAGCGTAACCCGACAATTTTTTCAGCCTATCGGCTTACGCAGTGCTACCCCAACCTACATCACACTCATCAGCTCCTGATGTCGGAAACAATCAACAGTGTGATCATTAACCATGCCGGTCGCTTGCATGTGTGCATAACAGATTGTTGAACCAACAAATTTGAAGCCTTTTTGCTTTAAACTTTTGCTCATGGCATCCGATTCTTCCGTATTTGCAGGAACGTCTGCAAAGGTTTTCCATTTGTTTTGGATAATTTTACCATTTACAAACTGCCAAATATAGCTATCGAAACTACCATATTCCTGTTGTATTGCAATAAAGGCCTGGGCATTACTAATAGCCGACTTTATTTTTAATTTATTCCTGACTATACCTGGGTTGTTTAATAACTCATTAAATTTATCCTGGCCATAATTAGCCACTTTTTCGACATCAAAGTTATCGAATGCCTCCCTGTAGTTATCCCGTTTATTTAAAATGGTTGACCAACTTAACCCGGCTTGTGCACCTTCTAGCACCAAAAACTCAAACAGCAGCCGTTCATCGTGAACAGGAACGCCCCATTCAGTATCATGGTAATGTTCTTCATTTGGACTGCTTAAAGCCCAGTCACACTTATTGATCATATTGTCATGGAGTAATTAATCTTAGAAAAAAGAGTGGAAACTCCCAAAAAAAGGTTTATTTTTAGCAAAACAACCCATATTATTGGAGGTGCTCTCAACGAACAAGCCTACCTTTCGTGCCAAAAATGTCAATAAAAATGGCTATCAGTTAAAAAACAGTCATAAAGAGAAGTAGCATGCCTACTGGTGATTTTGAGTTATTCAATTTGTGGTGGAGCATCCGGAGCTGATAGCGGATGAATTAATGCCCTTTTCTTATAAAATACAGACTTAATGACAACAATAGAATAGACACCGGGAGGAACATCATCTGCAAGAATTGTTGCTCATGATAGATAACTGTATTTTTCAAGAAATATACAAATAGAATGACGATGATGACTTCAATCAATATAGTTTTCAATTCACTGATGTTTCTTATATTCATCCAACTGTGCATGCTTTTTAAATCATCAATTGAATGTTTTGTTATGAAAATTTGATAAATGCCAAAGGCAAATATCAATAGTACTAATGCAAACAAAAAAGCATCAACTGACTCTATCAGGGAAACCGCCACTAGCTCTGATATTGACAGATGAGTATTGGTTTCAGTAATGTTCTTTCCGGAAAAAAACATAGTAAAGGATTCTATAGTTTTAGATGCTCCCACAAAAAACATCAGCCCAGAACCTAGAAAAGAAAAAAATACCGCGACCAAACTAAGATAGCGAAGAAATAATAATTTAGTTAACATTGACACTCCTTATAATTACGCGCCGATCTTTGCAGAAGTTTTATTACTTTTTATAGTATAGTCAAATAAAAACCCAGGTTATTTAGAGCCTGTTCAAGATCGTCACGTGCCGCTGTTCGTTTTGGGCAGACGGAGCGCATAAACCGGAGTTTACATGGAGTAAATGAGGATTTCGAGCACTGCCCAACCGCAAAGGGCAGCGGCGCAATAGATCTTGAACAGGGTCTTAGGCATTTCCTATAAATCGCTTGGCCTGATACAAACTTCTAGAAATCAAGGGGCACTAGAAGTTTCCGAAACGGATTCTTTTTTTGATCATTAACACTTTTCTGGAACAGCTATAGGTTTCTATGGCATGTCAGAGATGGACTTAACTTTACTAGCACAGTATTTTCAGTTTTCAATCATCTTTGGGCAAAAACCTGTTTTATAAACTATATTGATAATTCAGGTATCAAAATAAATATTGTTGAATTTAAGGGGAGAACAACAATGACAAATTCAAATGAATATGATGTGATCATCTTGGGTGCTGGCCCAGCCGGATTATCCGTCGCTTCTGAACTATCGAAAGAGTTGAAAGTATTGCTTTTTGATAAAAAAGAAACTATCGATATGACCACAAAAAGCTGGTTGATCCCGGACATGTCCATTTCCATTGGAGAAGCTGAAGATATTCTGCCTTTTATGAAAAACGGTGTTAAACGTTTTTTAGCTGATACTTATCAAGGCATTGACGTCCAATGGCAAGCACATTTGAAATATCACTTTGCCAAAGAACATGAATTATTGGCTTATTGGGGTGAACGGGTTGAACAAAATGGTTCTGAAATATTGCTAAATTGTTGGTATCAGGATTCATTTATTACTGAAAATGGTGTGACAGTCAGCACCTCTGAAGGTGACTTTAAAAGTAAACTGTTGATCGATGCTTCTGGTGGCCATTCGCCTATTCGCTCAAGATATGCACTGACTGAAGATTGGTATTGGTGGTCGGTATGCGGTGCCGTTGTTGAATTCCCAGACGGTCTACCTGAAGGTATGCAAGTAGGCGATTATCAGCTTTGGCAGACCTTTCGCGATACCAACATCAATCTTGATGAGTCTTTAAGCCATGGACGACCCGTTTGGGAATATGAAGTGCTGGATGAAAACTCAGCTTTTGTGTTTGTTTTCTATCTGGGTAAATACCGTGTTCCACATGAAGATATGGAAAAAGTGTTTACCCATGTTTTACGAGAGGAGCAATCCACCTCGGATTTTCATAACAGCACTATCACCGAATTTAAACATGGCTGGTATCCATCGGGAGGACCGCATTCTCAACAAATTACAGGTGACCGCGTCACTTTTATAGGTACTGCTGGTTGTTGGACTTCTCCTTGTGGTTGGGGAGTATCATTTATTGTTGCTAACTATAAAAAATATGCCCGTCAGGTCATTGAGGCTGTCAATAAAGAGGCTTTAAGTAAAAAACAGCTGAATAAAATCATCCATTTATCGACTCGTGCAAAATACCAGGTATTACTCGACCAGATTGCAACGCATTTCCTTTCATTTGCATCGTCTTCACAACTGGATCAGTTTATCAACCTTTTCAACCCTAAGGGTCCAATAGGAGAAGCTGGACCGATGATGTGCGAGAAATTGTTTACCTTAACCATAACTGAAAAAGAAGCCATTCTTATGTTAAAAGCGGTTATTAAGAGTATTGGCGCTACGGAATTGGCTAAAAACATTCCAAAAGAAGATTATTTATTACTGATTGGCTTGTTAAAAGATAGAGTTGAAGTCAGTATCATGGATGCTCTGGAAAAAGGCCTGGAACATTTCCACTTAAATAAGCATAAGCTACATGAACAGTCTGGTTTTATACTTACAGATTAGTCTGTTATCTCTTTTGTATTTAGTAAAGTGAATGTCAACACATGAATCTGACAATTCCCGGTTACCAGACCGGTGAAATAATAAAGCAATCCGCTACATCCGTTGTGTATCAAGGTGTGCGGGATAATGATCAGCAAGCTGTTGTTATCAAAACACTTAGAGATGAGTATCCAACTCGAGAGCAAATTGCAAGGGTGTGGCATGAGTACAGTATCCATCAAAAGCTGAATGAAATTCAAGGCGTTGCTAAAATTTATGATTTGATCAAGATCGATAATAAACCTGCACTGGTTATTGAATATATCTCCGGTGGTGAAATATTGATTTTATTAGAACAGCATAAACATAATCAGGACTTCCTTAATCGTTTTTTCGAACTGGCTATACAACTGACACAAACAATCGGCGAAATTCACCAGCAACACATAATTCATAAGGATTTAAATCCACGAAATATTTTATTGGATCCTGATAGTGAAACCATCAAAATTATTGATTTTGGCATTGCCACTGAATTATCACGCGAAAAGCAAAATCATAACTTTGAACAATTAAAAGGCTCATTGCCTTATATTTCACCAGAACAAACGGGGCGTATGAACCGCTCTATCGATTACCGTTCCGATTTTTATTCCTTAGGCATCATCTTTTATAAGTTATTGAGTGGCAAACTTCCCTATGAAGCAGAACAAGACAACCCAATGTCCTGGATTCATTGTCACATTGCCAGGGAACCCAAGCCATTAATAATTGCTGATAAGTCAGTATCTACAGCCTTATCGACCCTTATTAATAAACTAATGGCTAAAAATGCCGAAGATCGTTACCAAAGTGCCTTTGGTTTAAAAAATGATCTGGAAGTCTGTTATAAACAATGGCAGAAATACGGTGTTATTGGAGAATTTAACCCCGGTCAGCAGGATATTTCTGATCACTTCCAAATTCAACAGAAACTCTACGGAAGAGAAAAGGAAGTCAGCAAGCTAATGAGGGCTTTTTCCGATATTACCGAAGGCGATAATAAAATGTTCCTGGTCAGCGGTTTTTCAGGCATCGGTAAGTCTGCATTAATCAATGAACTACATAAACCCATCGTGGCCAAACAAGGTTATTTTATTCGCGGCAAATTTGATCAGTTTCAACGAAATATTCCTTATTCCGCTGTCGCTAATGCATTTTGCGGATTAATGAAGCAATTGTTGACTGAATCGCAGGAAAAACTATTAGTTTGGAAACACCAATTATTGGAAGTATTGGGGACCAATGGCCAAGTCATCATAGATTTTGTTCCTGAACTGGAACAGATTATCGGCGTTCAACCCAAAGTACCTCACCTTGGTACTGAAGAAAACCAAAATCGTTTTAACCGCCTGGCTATACAGTTCTTGCAATTGTTTACGCGTAAGGAACATCCACTGGTCATGTTTATCGATGATTTACAGTGGGTCGATTCGGCAAGTTTAAACTTACTCAAGCTATTTATGCTGAGCAAGGAGCATAGCCATTTTTTATTTATTGGCGCCTATCGTAATAATGAAGTGGACGAACACCACCCCTTTATTGCCGCTGTGGATGAATTGAAAAATGCTAAGGTTTCAGTTTCTGACCTGGTTCTCAAACCATTAAAACTGGAACATACCAATACATTGATCTCAGAATCACTTTCTGCAAAAGCTGAAGATACCGTAGCCTTAGCACAGTTGGTCATGAATAAAACGGCAGGAAATCCTTTTTTTATCAATCAATTTCTTAAACAACTCTATGAAACCGGATTATTATCTTTCCAGATAAAAGAAAGATCATGGCAGTGGGATTTGAAACGAATCAATCAGCAACAAATTTCAGATAATGTAGTTGATCTGGTGGTTTCGAAAATACAACGGTTACCGGATCAAATGCGTGACTTGTTGATGCTGGGCGCTTGTATTGGTAATGCATTTGATTTGCAAACTTTGTCCATCATTAGTGAACAAACATTGGTCGAAACAGCTAAAAATTTGTGGCCGGCAGTCAAATCAGGTCTGTTATTAACCGAAGGTGATGGACATGCTTTATTAAAAGGGTTGCAAAACAGTGAGAGCTTTGATGAACGCGATTATCCAATAGTATCGGAACGATTTCCGCATGACCGAATTCAGCAAGCCGCTTATTCCTTAATCAAGGAAGATCAGAAAAAACAGATTCATTTACGTATTGCCAGATTGTTATTAAAAAAGATTCCAAAACAAGAACTGGATAACTATTATTTTGAGATCGTAGGACACTATAACAAAAGTATTGACCTACTAATTAATGATATCGAGCGTTGTCACCTTGCAGAGCTGAATTTAAAAATGGGTAAAAAAGCCCAGGGTGCAACAGCTTATTCCCCTGCACTACAATTTTTTGATCAGGCTGCTTTATGCCTGGAGCCTATTAAAATTCCACGGCTGGATAAATTACATTTTGAGATCGACAAAGGCAGAATTGAATGTCATTTGTTACTAAGTCAGATTACACAAGGCTTAGAGCTTAGCGAACAGTTATTAAAACGTGCTAATACTATAGAAGATAAGGTTGAACTGAATAATATTCTAATTTTATATTATGGCGGCGCGGGTCAAATGGATAAATCTATCGATATTGCCCTTGATTCATTACGTTATTTTGATATTAATCTGCCAAGAAATCCAAACCAAGCACAATTATTGCTGGAACTGGCAAAAGCTAAATTTAATTTAGGGTCTAAAAACAACAATGACTTAATGCAGTTGCCTTTTGTTCAGGATAAAAACATCCATATTGTATTCAGTTTACTGAAAGAACTTATTGCCCCGACTTATTTACAAGGACTGACCAATCTTCTGCCTTTCATTATTTTACGCATGTTTAATTTAACCCTTAAACATGGTAATGGGCCAGTTTCAGCGTTTACCTATTCTGCTTATGCATTGCTATGGGCAAAACTGGATGATTTTAAGGAAGCCTATCGGTTTGGCGTATTAGCGATGGAATTCAACAAAAAAATTGATAACCCACCGATGGAAGCACGCTGTTATTTTATGGCAACCAGCTTTGCTTTGTACTGGAAGCAACCGTTAATTGATTTACAACAACCACGTAAAACCGGTCTGCAAAAATTAATCGATACCGGTGAATATTTTTGGGGTTCGTATATCTATTTATTCGGTTTTTGGCAGGAAGTTGTGTTATCGAAATCACTTGAAGATTTAGTTGCAATGACCGAAAGAGAGATTAAGTTTTCACAAAAAGCCAAGCAGATCGAACCTTATTATGTGCACACCTTACACCGGAATTTGCTAAAGAACCTTGCCGGCTTAACTCTTAATTCCGATGTATTAGACCTTGAAGAAGAAGGAGAAGAGCAGGA
This sequence comes from Methylococcaceae bacterium, assembly GCA_030618325.1. Lineage (GTDB taxonomy): Bacteria > Pseudomonadota > Gammaproteobacteria > Methylococcales > Methylomonadaceae > JALSJK01. The sequence continues at coordinate 6,649 of JAUXDP010000063.1, forward strand.
AGCGTTGGCCTTTTTTGAACGTAACAAGACTTCAACCATGGGTAAATTTTATCATGTGGTTTGTCGGCTTCTAATGCATTACCATCTTGAACAATATCAACAAGCCATTGATATTGCGACACGCCCGGATATGACTGAAGATGTTATCCGTGATGGTACTTATACACGGGTAATTTATACATTTTTTACCTGTTTAGCGATATTAGCCCAGGCATCGCCTAGTAATAAGCCTATTGATATAAATAAGCTTTACAAAAAAAGAAAACAAAAAATGGAGCAATGGTTTACCTTGTTTTCTGAAAATTTTTCATCTATGTGGTATCTGATTTTAGCAGAGGAAGCGCGGGTACAAGATCAGGATAACCAAGCGATTGATTTTTTTGAGCAAGCACTTTCATCTGCCAAACAAAACCAGTCCTTTTTTTTAGAAAGTCTGGTTAATGAACTTTATGCTAAATTCTGGCTGAAACGCAATAATCAGAAAGTCGCCGCTGTATTTATGGCCGAAGCTGGTTACCTTTATTATCGCTGGGGAGCAACTGGAAAACAGGCATTTTTGCATAAACAATATACTTCATTATTTGATCAACATAACGCGGGCTCAACTTTTGCACAAACTTTACAAGAAGAAGAATCGAATACTGACACTCATTCAACAGGCAAAAAAGAATCTGCTCTTGATTTAAATACGTTAGTAAAAGCATCACAAATTTTGTCCAGTGAAATTGTGATGGAAAAATTGTTGCAGAAGTTAATGCATTTTTTGATCGAAAATGCAGGCGCCCAGAAAGGTGTTGTCATATTGAACCAACAGGATGAATTGTTTATTGTGACTGACTGTATGATTGAGAAGGAACATGTGAACATCAATCAACAAACAATTGCTTTGGATGAAAGCCATACCTTGCCCAGGGATATCGTACATTATGTAGCCAGAAGTAAGGAATTACTGGTGCTAGATGATGCTACAAATAATAATCAATTCGCCTCCGATACTTATATTAAAACAAACCGTATCAAATCTATCCTTTGTATGCCTTTATTGGATGGAGACAAGTTGACCGGTATTGTTTACCTGGAAAATAATCTGGCCAATAACTCTTTTACACCGGGGCATGTTGAAACCTTACAGGTACTTTCTGCGGCAATCGTTATTTCCCTGCAAAATGCGCAGTTGTATCAAAACCTTGAAGAATATAATCAAACCCTTGAAGAAAAAGTTAAGGAACGTACCACTGTATTACGTTCCGTCAATGAAGTTTTGCAGACCAGAAATAGTGAAGTTCAGGAATCCAATAAAATTATTGAAGAAAAAAATAATAACATCACAAAAAGTATTATCTATGCCCAAAGAATGCAGCAAGCGATGTTACCCCAGGATCAACAAATTGCTGAGCAATTACCTGATTTCTTTAGTATATTCAAGCCCAAAGAAATTGTTTCCGGTGACTTTTATTGGTTTAACAAGGTACAAGATAAACGCTTTTTAATTGTTGCTGATTGTACTGGACATGGTGTCCCTGGAGCCTTTCTATCAGTGATTGGCCATACCTTGTTAAATAAAATCATTATTGAAAAACTTATTTTCAGTCCGGCTTTAATTTTAGAGGCGTTGCACAAAGAAGTGAGAACCTCACTAAGGCAGAAGGGGAAAAAAAGACAAGCAAATGACGGCATGGATATAGCTATCTGTCAAATAGATTTGTCGGATCAATCGTTGATTTTTGCGGGAGCCAAAAGACCCCTCTATTTATATCAAAATAATACCAGTCACTTGATAAAAATAGTTGGCGACAAAAAATCAATAGGCGGTCGGCAAAAAGAACAGGAACGTCATTTTACCGATCATCAGGTAAAATTTTCTAGTGGAGATACACTGTATATGAATAGTGACGGTTTTGTAGATCAACAGAACGCTGAAGGCAAAAAATTTGGTTCATTAAAATTGGAATCACTATTGCAACAAGTTGCCGGTCTCGATGCCGCCAGCCAAAAACAGCATATTAATGAAGCCCTGGATAAACACCAGGAGAATGAGTCGCAGCGGGATGATATAACGTTAATCGGTGTCAAATTTAACTGTGATGACTCAAAAAATACAACTAATAGTCAGGAAAAATTATGAAATCTTTTGATTTATTGAGTTTTCGACAGGAAATAATAGAAAGCAAAATCGTTCTATCTTTTGAAGGAAAAATGTCTCAAGGCGTATTGGTTTCTTTGGTGGATACATTGAAAGAAAAGTTGAAAGTCAATGACCAGGATGGCAAACAATATATGATAAGAAAGATATTTGCAATATTTGTTGAGCTGGCACAAAATATTCAAAACCACTCTTTGGAAAGTGAGATTATTGATGGATTAGAGACCGGTGCAGGTATTATTGTGATCAGAGAAGATGAGGACAGTTTTATGCTGACCTCAGGAAATAATATAACGGTAGACGCTGCTAAAAAACTCAAGCAATATTGCGATGAGTTGAATAAACCCAATGCCGATGAATTAAAAAATCTTTACAAACAACAATTACGATCAGAACGAAGTAAAGAAGCAAAAGGGGCTGGTATTGGGTTGATCGACATAATAAGGAAATCAGGTAATCCTCTAAAATATGAAATACAAGCAGTTGATAAAAAAACTCAATTTTTCACCTTATCTGTTAACTTGCCCAAGGTACACTAAATGAATAATTTAACATTAAGCCCGGCAAAGGATACCCTCAGTGTAATATGCAATCATCAAACAGGAGTGATTGAGCTGGAAGGTGTTTCTTACCCTCAAGATGCTGCAGATTTTTTTAACCCTATTTATGAATGGCTGGAAAATTATATCGATCAGGTTGGCGCGGCAATCACCCTGAACCTTCGTATCAATTATTTAAACACCAGCTCCACAAAGTGTTTATTTGATTTTATTGACCGGTTGGAAGAGTATTATAAAACAGGTCAAGAGGTAAAAATAAATTGGTATTATGAACAAGATGATGAAGATATAAAAGAAACGGGGCTTGAGTTTCAGGAAGATATGGAACTACCATTTGAATTATTATCTTACTAATACAATAGACATCGTTCAATGAAAGAAGATGAAATTGAAAAAATCATGAAAAAGGTGTTTAAAAAAGAATACGCCTACTTGGAGACATATAAGACCGTTATTGAGGAAAAAAATTTATCCCCAACAGAATTATTAGATAAATATACCCAGCTATTAGAAGCTTACCGGATGCTCCTACAAGATGCAGTCAAGATCACTAAAATCGGTGATATCAATCAAAAGAAACTATTTGAGGTCAACGAGGATCTTGAACAACAAAAACAAATCTTATATCAAACCTCGATCACCGACGCGTTAACCAATGTCTTTAACCGAGCCTATATTATGGGGGTTTTAGAGGCAGAATTTGCTAAAAGCAAACGTTATCAAAGCACATTCAGTTGTATTTTAATTGATATTGATGATTTCAAGGCAGTCAATGACAATTACGGTCATTTGGTAGGAGATGCGGTTTTAGTTAAAACTACCAGCATTATTAAAAAGCAATTGCGGGTTGTTGATAGTTTCGGCCGGTATGGGGGTGAAGAATTCTTAATAGTTTTGCCTGCTACCAAAGCACAGGAAGCCTTGTTGGTCGCTGAAAAACTCCGGGAAAAAATAGCTGAAATGGAATTTATTGAAAAAGGACATAAGATTTCAATATCGATTAGTCAAGGTATCTCAGATAGTTTAACTGATGACCTGCAATCACAAGATGACTTGCTGTATAAGGTTGACACAGCCCTTTATCAAGCCAAGAAAAACGGCAAAAACTGCTCTGTCATATACAAAAATATCGAGTAGTCTACATTTTCAAAGTCGAAAAATTATTTGTAATCAAAGTTTTGTCTATGAACAGAAGATTTGGCCAAACTTTGGAAAAACCCATTTGGCCAGGTTTTGTTGACCATTACACCTGAGCCGATGCCGCTTTGGGTGGATAACCAATATGGCTGGTTAGCTCATGGAACCTAATGGAAAACTTTCCTCAATAAAGTACTGAGAACCTTGGGGATGTAATTTTGAACTGAACAGATGAAATTCATCTAACTTAAAACAATCTGTTTTAAAAAGTGATTCCAGTTGAATAAACTGACCAACAGAATGAAAAGAAGTTTGCTTAAGTCGTGCCAGGGTCACATGTGGTTTGAATTTCTGACGGTCAGTTTTTATATCTATTTCTAAGAGCGCATTATTTATCTGTTTGTTCAATTTTTTCAACTCTTGATTAGGCTCAATTTTTGCGAAGAGTATTCTTGGCTGACGCTTAGAGCCAAAATAATCTACACCGTTGAAATTCAATGCTAATGGGCCGGCCTTGACCGAAGCTAGAGCCTCTTTTATTTCAGGTAAAAAACTATTCTCCACTTCACCTATAAAATTGACGGTAATATGCATTTGATCAGCCTTTTGCCAACGAGCGCCAATCATTGATCTTCTGAGCAATAGCAATTGTTGTTTGATTGCGGCTGGCGGGTCAATAGCGGTAAACAATCGGAGCATATAATATCTAGAGGCTTTGCCTAGATTTTATGGAACTCCAGTGTTTAATAAACATCCCTTTGATAACGTCTTGTATCCAGCATTTCATTAACGTATTCTTCAGCTTCTTGCTGACTTTTCCCACCTTCTTTAGCAACTGTCTCAATTAAAGCTTTGTGTACGTCATTGGCCATACGTTCGGCATCACCGCAGATATAAAAATAAGCCCCCTCTTCCAGCCATTCATATAATTCTTTGGCATGTTCCAGTAACCGAGTTTGAACATATATTTTTTGTTCCTGATCTCTAGAGAAAGCCAGGCTCAAGTTAGTTAGCAAACCATCACCCTGCATGTTTTGCATTTCTTCAGCATAAAGGAAATCTGTTTTTTCATGCTGATCACCAAAGAACAGCCAGTTTTTACCTTTGGCATTCGTTGCCAGGCGTTCTTCCAAAAAAGCACGGAACGGTGCAAGGCCGGTACCGGGGCCAATCATAATAATCGGTGTTTCATCATCCTTGGGAAGATGAAAGTGTTTGTTGGGCTGCACATAGATGGCCAGTTTTTGATCTTGTTCAATACGACCCGATAAAAAAGTTGAGCAGACCCCTTCACGATCTCTATCAAAAGCATGGTAACGTACAGCACCGACTAACAAATGCACCTGCCCTGGGTGTGCGGTGACACTAGATGCTATAGAATACAAGCGCCCAGGTATGCGTCTTAAAACGTTAACAAAATCTTGGGCAGTTATCGCATCGGCTGGGTAGTCCTCAACCAGGTCAAGAATCTGCCTGCCCCAGGTATATTCTTTAAATTCTTCTTTATGCTCATTATCAAGCAGAGTTTTTAAATCGTCACTACCGATTAGATCGGCATATTTTTCCATATTTACCCGACTCAAAGCAGTAATATCCAGCTTCTCAATGAAGGCATCACGCAAGCTCAAAGCCTGTTTTGCAACGGTGACAGAATCTTCTTCATTCATTTTTAATGCGGAGATTAAATCATCGACATAGGCAGGATTATTTAACGGGTAGACGCCTAAAGCATCCCCAGGTTTATAATTAAGCTCAGAATCTCCCAGGTCAATTTCAATATGGCGTGTTTCTTTAGCAGACCCTTCACCATTCAGGTTATCATTGAGCAAAACTGAGGCATAGTAGGGGTTGGTTTTAGAATACCCGCTTTTTTTCTTGCCTGGAAAGTCCAATACATCTGCGCTGGCTTGCAAGGCGCCGCCCTGTTCATCCACAATTGCTTGATAAGTTTCAAGCACATCACCCATCCACTCCTCTGCAGGCTCCTCAAAATCCACATCGGCATCTACCCGATCTATTATGTGGGTTGCTCCAAGTTTTTCCAGAAATCCATCGAAATCCTTCCCTGTTTGACAGTAAAATTCATAGCTACTGTCACCCAGGGCTAAAACCGCATATTTCAGCTCTTCCAGAGGTGGGGCATCTTCACTTTGAAGAAAGGCATGCAATTTTAAAGCACCTAATGGCGGGTCTCCTTCACCTTGGGTGCTGACTATGATGAATAATAGTTTTTCCTGTGTTAACTTTGCAAAATCATAGCTCTGCATGTCTTCAAGACAGACATTAAAACCCTTGGCGCTTGCTTTGGCCATCAAATCCTCTGCTAAACCTTCAGCATTACCAGTTTCTGAACCAAATAGGATGGTCATCAGCGGAAGATTGCTTGATGATGATGCCGAGTTTGTTGCAAAATCTCCAGCGGCAACACCTGCTCCACTAAGTGCTGCAAAATAACCACTCAGCCAAACAGCTTGGGTAGGACTCAACTGAGTGGATGATAATGAATTGAGAAAACCCAATTGTAATGGTGAAAGAGGACTGGTTGCAAGATCGGCTCCAGCCCCGGCAAGATTAATTGGAACATTGGCTATTACAGTTCCATCCTCGGCTAACGGTCCCTCAATAGAAATTTCCATTTGTTTGGAAATCG